>NZ_JBHTRF010000065.1:0-13949 GCF_042796115.1 Kitasatospora sp. NPDC056446
CCCCCCCCCCCCGGGGCCCCCCCCCGGCCCTCTGCCTATGCACGCGAGTCGATCCCGTAGGCCGACATCACCGCCGACCGGGTCAGCTGACGCGGCTCAGCAGCTTCACCACCGCGGAGCCGTACGCTCTGGACCGCTCCCAAATCGCGTGGCGGTCACGGCTGGCCTGCTGGAACTCCTCCTCCAGATCGGCGCGGACCCGCATCCCGAAGTCGGGGTGCAACCACGTCTGCACCTTCCAGCTCGTCTTCCTGCTCAGCGCGGCGAGGGGCGGGACAGAAGCGCCCTGTCCGTGTTGACCGTCCGGCTTGAACGCCTCGTAGTATGCGTCGCGGTTTTGGTGCCCGAGCAGGCTGGCGCGCAGGAGTCGTGCCTGCTCGGCCACGGCCAGGACGAGCGGGTCGTCCTCTGGAAGACCGACGAGGCGCTCCGGACCGGGCAGCGGGATCGCGTGCCAGATCCCGGCGTCGTCCCGGTGGACGGCGGCGTTTCGCCACCACCGAGGGGAAGCTGCTCCGGGCAGAACCCGGCCGAACGGAAGCCACAGCGGCGCCGGTCGGCGGCAGCACGGCGACGAAGGGCGAACCCGGCGGCCTTGAGGAGAGCGGCATCCCGTGCCCGGCTGAGCGCGACGGCGGAGAACAGTTGCTCGCGGCCGTCGCGCTCGCCCGGAGCACGGTCACCGGGGAGCCGCTCGCGGACGGCCTCAACCTTGGATGCGGCGCTGCGCGCGAGGTCCGCCCGTTCGGCGAGATCGCGGACCGTCCGGTTCCACGACTGTTGGATCATGTTCCCTGCTCACGTCGGGGTGGTGGTGCTGGCGGGCCAGGACGAGGTCAACCGGGACCTACGAGGGAACGATCCGCCGGAAGGCCACCGCTTGCTTGTCCCAGTATCCGCCGGTGAAGTTCGTGATCTGGATGTTCTTGCCCGTCCGTGGAGCGTCCAGGACGAGGTTCGACCCGAGGTACATCCCGACGTGTCCGGGGGAGGTCGGGGTGCCGTCCGTCCCGGCCAGGAAGATCAGGTCGCCCGGCTTGAGCTGTGCCGCGCCGTAGACCGGTGTCCCGTCGAAGACCTGCTCGAACGTGGTTCGGTGGATCGTGATGCCGGCGGCCTCGTAGGCGCGCAGCATCAGGCCGGAGCAGTCGTAGCTCGGATCGCCGGTTCCGCCCCACTGGTAGGGCATGCCCAGCTTCGAGATGCCGAACTTGATCGCGGTGACGACCTGGACGGGTGTTCCGGCGGGGAGGGAGAAGCCGGCAGGGAGGCTGGTGGCCTCCGTCGTCGTCTGACCGTCGCCGTTGCCCTGCGAGCAGCCCGTGGCGTTCCCGCTGTAGGTGGCCACCAGCTGCTGGGCGGTGCTCTCCCACTTCGCGTAGGCGGAGGGGAACGCGCTGGCCTGGACCCGTTGGGCGGCCACGGTGACCGGCAGGGTCTCCCAGCCCGGAACCTTGACGAGGGCGGCGTAGAACTTGGTCGCGGAGTAGACGGGGTCCATGATCTGTGCAGGCGAGCCCCACCCCTGCGACGGGCGCTGCTGGAACAAGCCGACCGAGTCCAGGTCGCCGGAGCTGAGGTTCCGCAGAGTCGACTCCTGCAAGGCGGTCGCGATTGCGACCACCGCGGCCTGCGGCGGCAGCTGGAGTTGGACCGAGACCTGGTAGATGATCTGGCCGTTGTTGATCTGTTCCGTGGTCAGCTGCTGTCCGTCCGCGGTGATCTGTCCTGGTGCCACGGGCTTGAAACAGCCCAGCCCGCCGTTCGCGGCGGAGCCGGCCGGGGTGGCGGCGGCGGTTCCTCCGCCGGAGAGCGCGATGCCAAGGACCACCCCGAAGGGCGCCAGGACGCCCGCGAGAGCCAGATGGGCTGCCTTCTTCACGTGCCACCTCTGCGGCCGTCGCCGCAGAGCAGCGCACGGCCGTTTCACATCAGCTAATGGGATTCGTTCGAACCATAGGCTGACGTGGTGCACTCTGGTCAACCAGAGTGAGCGTGATCAATGCCACTGATTAGCCAGAGTGAATTCGTTGGGGCATGCCTGGCCTAAGAAGATTCATGAGAGGGGCCCTGCTGTCGCGAGGTGGTCGCGGTACACGTGCTGGCAGCGGCTCAGGCGCTGGCGCGGCCGAACAGGTGCTGGAGAGCGGCGGGCCTCAGATCCGGGAAAGCCAGGCGAAGGGCTGCTTCGGCGACCCCCTCCGCCCCAGCCGAGTGGAGCCGGATGTCCGCCGTTGCAGGCGAACGCCGCCTCGGCGGCGCTCCGGCCGATGTCGGCGGAGCGGCTGCCGCCGGCGACTGCTGGGATGGCCGCGAAGGGGCGCCATGGTCCAGCTGTCGGTTGCCGCAGAGCTGCGACGCGCTCATGAAGATGCCTCCCTGGTCGGGAGGCAGTCCATGGAGCGGGCGCCGGTAGTCGGCCGGTCACTCCTCCCGGCTCGCAGAACTGTATGCGACCGAACACCGGGAGTGTGCCGACTATGTGAACTTGTGATGATCGGGTGAGCGAGGTGGCGTGTGGGCCTCGTCACTCGGGTGCGGCGCTGGAATCGGGCAGACCCTCCATCGCTCGCGCCGATTGGATCATGGTGGCGATGGCCGCCATGCTGCGCTCCGAGAGGCCGTCCATGTCGAGCACCATCTGTCGGATCGACGCGCTGCGCAGTGCGCCGGCGAGGCGTAGCTGCTCGTCGGTCCGCTTCGCCGTCTCCTCCTCGTAGAAGTAGAGCGGGGAGACGCCGAAGAAGTCCGCAATTGCCATGAGGCGACTGTGTGTTGGGTCGGTCCGCTTGCCCTTGCGCAGCTGCCACAGGTAGGTGGCGCTGAGGACCTGGTGGCCCGCCTTCTCGTTGATCGCCTGGGCGACCTCGGGGTTGGTGTACGGCCCCCGGTCGGCGGGGTGCACCGTCTCGAACAGGTGGTTCAACCGGTTCGCGATCGGTCCGGCCTCGGCAGATTCTTCGACTGGCATGACGCGCGTAGCACTCCTTGCTGCTGACTGGGTCTCATCGTTGCGCACAGTGACGCCGATTAGCCACCGTAAACAGAGAGTGGCCGGGTGAGCCTAGTCACATTCACTTTGGTTGACGCGCAGGGCTTGCGGGCGTTTATCGTTTGCTCACGGCCGATTAGCCAATGTGAATCACACTGACCTGACGTGCTGAACTCAGGTGAAGGCCGCTTCATTCGCCTCCCCGTGCCCGACAGCAGGGGCGGCTCCTTCTGGCCAGGACAGATCCTGCGGGATCGCTGGCACGTCTGCCTTCCGGGAGCCCGGTATGTCCCTCACCCTGCAAGCCGTTCACCACCTTGCAGACGTCCACTACCTCGCGGATATCCAGAATCCCGCGCCGGCCGACCCGACCAACGGCAGCAAGGGCGCGAACTTGCTGCTCAGCTACGCGAAGTGGGGCGCGCTGATCGCGTGCGCCGTCGCCGCCGTGGTCTCCGGGGGCCTGATGGGCATAGGCCACCTCTCCAACCGGCCCGACAGCGCCGAGAAGGGGAAGCGCTCCCTGGTCTGGTCGCTGGGCGGCGTCATCGTAACCGCCTGCGCAATCCCGGTCGTGAACACCGTTTTTGGCGCTGCGGCCTAAGACGCGTCATGAACCAGTTCCTCGACCACCGCCCTCGCCGCCGGATTCTGCCGCTGCTCCTCCTCGGTGTCGTTGGCCTGCTCGCCTTCGTCGCCATCGGGGTTGCCATCGAGTCCGGCAGCGAGCCCCGCGGGCCCAAGGTGTTCACACCGCCAGCCGCCATCCCGCCACCGGGATCGGTCACCGGAGTGGACTCCGCAGGGTCGCCCACCCCCGGGCTAACCGGCCCGCTCCAGCTCGTGCGCGGAGAGCGCCTCGTCAACGGGGTGCAGTTGGGCTTCCCGCATTCCACGGTAGGCGCTGTTTCGGCGGCGGTCGAGTACTGGCGCCAGCTCGGCTCCACCCTTGAACCCGACCGCGCCGCCGCCGTCGCCCGGCTCGTCGCAGCCGACTCCTGGTCTTCCGCCGCGGACGACCTCGCCAAGGGCCCGGTCGCCACCCGCAAGGGGCTTGGCCTGCCGCAGAGCGGCCAGTTGCAGCCCGGGGCCTCCGTCGTCCTGTCACCCATCGAGTACCAGGTGCGCTCGGTCGGCCCCGACAACGTCCAGGTCCTGCTGCTGGCCACTTACACCACCAGCGTTCCCGGCACCGGGATGCAGACCCGCATGGGCGTTTACCCGCTCGACCTCACCTGGTCGGCGAACGACTGGCGCATCCCCGCCCCCTCGGGCAACTCCACCACCGACTACACCAGCCTCGTCGCCGAGCCGGGCAGCCCCCAAGCCTCGGCGAAGGGCTGGCAGGAATTGAAGCGATAACCATGGTCACCAGCACCATCACCACCAGGGGGCTCGCATGGCCTGCGGCCTGACCAGTCCCCTCGACTGCATCCCCGGGCCTAGCGACACCATTCTCGGCGGGCTCGCTGGCGACGCCGCCGGCAAGGTGGCGAGCAGCGCATGGGATTCGATCTGCAAGTCCTTTGCTGACGGCGCGACCGATCTGCTCAAGTCGTTCGCCACGGCCTTCGTCAAGATTCCGGGCCCAGACCTCGCCAGCAACGGAGTCAGGAGCGTCTACGCGATATCCCTCGGCGTCGCCGCCCTCGTCGCCTGCCTGCTGGTCGTCTTCCAGGTCATCCGTACGGTGGTCACCCATGACGGCCGCCCGCTGGCCACGGCCGCTGTGGGCATCGGTAAGGCGGCGCTGGCGTTCCTTCTCACGCTGATCGTCGCATCCACCGCGTTGACGGCGAGCGACGAACTGACGAAGTACATCGTCGACAACTCACTCGGCGGAGAACAGGCCCTCAGCGACAAGATCGGCAAGCTCGTCTCCTACACACCGGGGACGGCGGCCTCGCTCCTGTTGATCATCGCCATCATCGGCATCCTGCTGACGCTCGTGCTCTGGTTCGAGATGTTGCTGCGCAACGCCGCGATCGTCGCGTTGATCGCCACCTCCCCGATCTCGGCGGCTGGCCAGGTGTCCGACTCCACCAAGAGCTGGTGGTCCAAGCTTGTCTCCTCCACCGTCCAGCTGATCATCCTCAAGCCGGTCATCGCGCTGGTCTTCGCCTTGGGCTTCAACGTCGCGGGCGACTCGAAGGACCTCCAGACGACCCTGTCGGGGATGCTCCTCCTGCTGCTCGCCGCCCTGGCGTGGCCGGCTATCGCGCGCTTCTTTACCTTTGCCTCGGTTCAGGTCGGCGGCGGTGCCGGTCTCGCCGCTCTGCTCGGCTTCGCCGGTGGCCGGCTGAGCAGCAGTGCGGGCGGTCCGCCGACCGGCGCCTCCCCGGATTCCTTCGGGCAGGAGAGCGCCGGCCGCACGATGAACAGCTTCGCCAGCAAGGGCGGAGGTGCCGCCGCCGGTGGCGCCGGTGGTGGTGCGGCAGGCGGCGCCGGAGGTGCTGCGGCCGGTGGAGCCGGCGCCGCAGCCGGCCCGGTCGGGATGATCGCCGTGGCAGCGGTGAAGGCCGCCCAGCAGGCGGTCAACTCCTTGGCTGGTGGCATGGAGAAGATGGCCGGTCATGCCGGGGTGCAGGGGGCGAACCCGTACGCGGCGCAGCCCGCCGGGTACGTCAACCGCCACGCCAGCGCACCGTTGCCCACCGCGGGCGGTCTGCTGCCCGACCAGCCGAAGCCGGACTGGTCGGACCAGCAGGAGCCGCAGGTCGAAGAGGTGGGACCGGCGAGTGCGCAAGCCGATCACCAGCAGGCGCTCCAGGACATCACCCCGGACCTGCCGGTCGCTGGTGCTCCGCGCAGCGACCCGCCCACCATCGAGATGCCCCCGGTGTCCGCAGGCCCGAGTGCAGGTTCGTCGGCAGGTGCGGACGCTCCTGCCGGTCCTGAGACGTCCACCCAGGTCCCGGCCACCGCGAGCCGCTCCGCCTCCAGCGCCGCGCCGCTCCAGGCCAGCCAACCCGCAGCAGGCCCGAGGCCCGAGTCGGCTCAGGGGCCGACCGCGCCCGCGCCGGCCCCGGCAGACCGCCCTGGCGCGCCGCGCACCCAGGCCGCTCCGGTCGAGCGCCCCGCTGCTCCTCCCGCCAAGACCACCCGTCCTGACCACTCCGAAGGAGGCGGCAAGTCATGAGTGCCGAGACCGCTACCCGTACCTACTTCGGGTGGCAGCAGGAGAAGGTCAACTTCTTGTTCGGCCTCTCGGGGCAACGGGCGGCGATGGTCGGCACCGGTGTCCTCGGGCTGATTTGGCCGTTCGCAATCTCCTACCTCCGGGCCGGACTCGTGACGTGGCCCGTGTCGTTTGTCCTCTTCCTACTCGCCTTCGTCCGGATCGCCGGCCGTACGGTCGATGAATGGGCGGTCGCCTTCATGTCCTTCGAAATCCTCCGCTTCCGCGGGCAGAATCGTTTCCTCTCCGGCGCCTTCGCACCCCGTGCGTCCGAGACGGACGAGCCTCGGCTGGATCTGCCCGGCATCCTCGCCCCGTTGGCGGTTCTCGAAGCAGACGGGGGCAGCGGCGCCCCCATCGCGGTGATCCACCACCGTCTCGACCGCACCTACACGGCGGTTGCCCGGGTGCGCGTCCCTGGCATCGGCCTTGCCGACTCCAGCAGGCGCGACCAGCGGGTGGCCAACTGGGGTTCGTTGCTCCAGTCCCAGTGCACCGAGGGCAACGCGATCATCCGGATTCAGGCGCTCCAGCGGATCGTCCCCGAGTCCGGTGCCGCGCTCCAGCGCTGGCACGCCGACCACGTTGCTTCCGAGGCGCCCGCCGTCGCGGTCGACGTCACCAAGTCGCTGCTCTCCACCGCCACGCTGGCAACCAGCCAGCGGGAGGCGTACCTCGCGATCACGATGTCCGCCGCCCGTGCCGCCAGCCCCATCAAGGCGGCGGGCGGCGGCGACGCCGGAGCTGCCGCCGTCCTGGTCCGCAACCTCCGGGCCATGACGTCCTCGATCGCCTCCGCGGACCTCCAGGTCGAGAGCTGGCTCAACCCCCGCGAGCTGGCCGAGGTCATGAGGACCGCCTTTGATCCGCATGCCAGCCGGATGCTCGCAGAGCGCCGAGCCGTAGCCACCTCCGCCGCCCTCCGAGGTGACGAGGTTCCCTTCGCGGCGGGAGTCAGCCCGACAGCGGCCGGCCCGTCCGCCGCCCACGCCTGGCGCGGCCGGTACGAGCACGACGGCGCGGTCTCGGTCACCTACGCCGTCCACAGCTGGCCGAAGAACAAGGTGTACGCCACCGCCCTCGCTCCGCTGCTGGGCGAAGGAAAGTACCGCCGGACGCTGAACTTGCACTTCGAGCCGCGCAGCCCACGCGCCGCCGAGCGCGAGATCATGCAGGAGCGGACCGCCCGCGAGGTCGCCGTCAACATGCGGCACAAGACCGGCCAGATCGTTCCGGAAGCGGAGAAGCAGGCACTGCGCCGCGCGGAGGCGCAGGACCAGGAGCGCGCGGCCGGTCACGGCATGGTCCGCTACACCGCCTACTGCACCGTCACCGTCACCGACCCCGCGGACCTTGAGGACGCTTGCAGCGAGCTCCTGGCCGACGCCAACAGCGGCAGCATCGAGCTCCAGCGCATGTGGATGGCCCAGGACGTGGGCTTCGCGATCGGCGCGCTGCCGGTCGGCATGGGCCTGCCCAAGAAGAGGGCGGCCTGATGTTCCGTCGCCGTACCGCCACTGACCTCCCCGTCCTCGACCTCACCGACATGCTCGGCCGCCCGGTGCCAGTGCAGCCGAAGCCCGCGTCTCGGAAGGCGCCGAGGGTGCGCCGGGAACCGGTCGCGCCCCGGCGCGGCTATGCCCGTCCGTTCGCCGGGCGAGCACCGAGGATGCCTGAGGTCCCGGTCTACCGAGGCAGTACCGGCCAGGTCCAGGGGCTGTACCCCTGGCTGTACGGGGCCTCCATGCCCCCAGCCGGCGCCTACATGGGCGTCGACTGTCTCTCCGGCGGTGCCTTCTCCTGCCATCCGATCGAGTGGCTGCATCGTGGGTTGATCACAAATCCTAATTTGCTGATCACCGGAGTCCCCGGCACCGGCAAGAGCGCGACCATCAAGTCCTTGGTGACCCGCCTGGCCGCCTACGGCGTCCGGTCGTTCATCCTCGGAGACATCAAGAACGAGTACGCGTCCCTGGCGCGGGCGTTCGGTGTCGAGCCGGTCGAACTCGGCCCCGGGCTGCGGAACCGGCTCAACCCGCTGGACAGCGGACCGCTCGGCACCAACCTTCCGTCCGACCCGGAGGAACTGCGCGAGCGCCTGGACGAAGTCCACCGTCGCCGGATCACGCTGCTCTCCTCCCTGCTGGTCATGCGCCTCGGCCGCAACCTCACGCCGACCGAGGAGGCCGCGCTCTCCCTCGCCATCAAGCACGCCTCTGGCCAGGCCACCGGCGCCAGCCACCTGACCGACCCGACAATCCCTCAGGTCTGGGCCCTGCTGCGCGACCCGCTGCCCGAGATGGCTCAGGACCTGCGCGTCCGCGACACCGACGTCACCGAGCTGCGGGAGATGATCCGCCCGGCCGCCGATGCCCTTGGCAACATGGTCAGAGGCTCGTTGTCGGGCCTGTTCGACGGACCCACCACCGTCCGGCCCGACTTCGGCGCGCCGATCCAGACCGTCGACCTGTCCCGGATCGACGGCCGCGGCGACGAGACCGTGGCCATGACCCTTGCCTGCGTCAGCAGTTGGGGCCAAGCAGCGATCGACGAGCCGGGCGGACCCGTGCGCCTGATCGTGCGCGACGAGCTGTGGCGCGCGATGCGCGTGCCGGCCATGATTCGCAAGCTCGACTCCGACCTCCGGCTCTCCCGCGCCCAGGGCACCATCCAGGTCCTCAGCACGCACAGATTGAGCGACTTCGAGGCGGTCGGTGCCCAGGGCAGCGAAGAGGTCAGCATCGCCCGCAACCTCATCTCCAGCTGCGACGTGCGGATCTGCCTGCGCCAGGACACTGCACCCCTGGCCATGACCCGCGACGTGATCGGCTTGACCGACACCGAGTGCGCGCACATCGCCTCTTGGAGCGGTGAACAGATCGGTCGCGCGATCTGGAAGATCGGCAGGAACTCCAGCCACGTTGTACAAACGATCTTGAGTCCGGCCGAGCGGCAGTTGTACTACACCAACGAGCGGATGGCTGTGTGAGATGGCCTCCGCCTCGAACTCCACCGTAGCGCGGCGGCCGGTGCTGGACGGCCCCGCGGACTACTTGATCGTACTGCTGATCATCGTGGTGGTCACCGTCACCATGGGGACGTGGGCCACCGGCCAGGTCGCCGGGCTGATCACCCACGCCTCCTGGCCGGCGGTCCCGTTCGGCGACGCGTTCAGCGTCGCCAAGCAACTGCCGCACCACCTGGACGACCCCAAGACGGCCTGGCCCGGGAAGGTCCGCCGCGACCTTCCCGGCCCGGCAGGCTTCGCCGTCGCAGCCGCGATCGTCGCCAGCACGATGGTCGCCGCGGGCGCCTTCGCCCTGCGCCGTCTCCGGCGGAGCCGTTCCGTGCGCGGCTTCGCCTCCGTCTCCCAGCTGTCGAAGACCCTGTCCGCCGCCGCGGTGGTCAAGCGCGGGCCCATCGTCCGGCCCTCGCTCAAGGGCCACCGGATCACCGCCGCCGACGTCGCGGTGCAGCTCGGCCGCACCCTGGCCGGCATGCTGCTCTGGGTCTGCATCGAGAACTCCGTGCTGATGCTGGCCGCCCCGCGCCAGGGCAAGACCAGCCAGGTGATCATCCCCTGGATTCGTGCCTGGCGCGGACCCATGCTCATAACCAGCGTCCGAGCCGACGTCCTCGACGCGACCGCGCTGATCCGACGCGGCCTCGGCCCGACCCTGGCGATGCTGCCGACCGGCATGGTCGACTGGCCCGACCAGGTGCAGTGGTCGCCCACCAGCGGCTGCGAGGACTTCGGCAAGGCCATGCAGAGAGCCGACCTCATGGTCAAGATCGGCAAGAGCGAGACCACCGACTCCAGCGGCGCGGGCTTCTTCGGCGCCACCGCAACCTCCCTGCTCGCCGGTTGGCTGCACGCCGCAGCCATCACCGGCCGCAGCATGGAGGACGTCCTGCGCTGGGGCTTCAACGCCCACCTCGAAGAACCGATCAAGCTGCTCGCCGAGTCCCGCCGCGCGGAACCCGGCGTCGCCGAGATGCTCGACGGCCTCTACCGCAACCCCGGTGACACCCGGGCGAACCTCTTCGCCACCGTACAGACCGCGCTGACGCCCCTCTTCTCGCCGCTGGCCCGCGCCACCTTCGTCCCCAAGGCCGGCCAGGGCATCGACATCGAGGACTGGCTGCGCAGCAACGGCACCATCTACCTGCTGGTCGACAAGGAAGATGCCACCGCGCTCGCCCCCCTGATCTCCGCCTTCGTCTCCGAGGTCTTCGGCACCGCCAAACGCCTCGCCGACCGCTCGCCCGGCGGCAGGCTCGACCCGCCGATGGGAGCGCTGCTGGACGAGGTCGCCAACGTCACGCCGCTGCCGAACCTGCCCGACCTGATGTCCTTCGCTGGCGGCTCAGGCATCTACGTCGTCGCCGTCCTCCAGAACATGGCCCAGGCCCGCAAGGTCTGGGGTCGCGAAGGGGCCGAGATGCTCTGGGGAAGCTCCACCGTCAAGATCGCCCTCGGCGGCCTCGGCGGCGACGAACTCGAAGAGTTCTCGAAGTTGGCCGGGATCTTCCGCGAGTCCCTGACGACATACCAGAGCGGCGCGCAGGGCACCACGATGCAGACCACCCTCCAGGACCGCAAGACCGTCACCCCGGACGAGATCCGCACCCTCGACGAGGAGAAGCGCGAAGCCCTGGTCATCCACGCCACCACCCCCATCACCAAGGTCCGCATGCAGCGTCACTACGAAGGCCCCGATCGCAAGCTGTACGACGAAAGCAACGACTGGTCGAAGCGGTACCGGGCGGGCGACGTCGACTTCATCAAGGACGCCGCATGACCGCCCGACCCGTGTGGAGCGGGCACCAGGCCGTCGCGCAGACCGATGCCGACCGGCGATGGGAGTCCCGGTTCGACCAGCGGCTCCGCCGCGGCCTGCTCCGCCGCCCAGAGACCCCCACCGACTACAGCCTGCGGTGGAGCGGACCGGTGCGCGGAATCGACGGCGCCCTCTACCACGCCGGCGAGGACCACGCGGGTGCTCCGGTGATCTCCGTGTTCAGCCCCGGCTATCAGGAGGTCGTCCCCGTCTCGTGGGCAACGGACGACTGGGCCGAGCACCGGGCGCTCACCGATGGGCAGTTCGTTGCCCTCAGCGACTGGCGCCGGGCACGCGCGGACTACGAGGACCTGGTGCTCGCCTACCTCATCCAGCGCCCGCGTGAGCTGAACGACCTCGGCAGGTGGGTGCCGGTGGACACCTTCACCACCCACGTCCGCTACGGCATCTTCGAGGCCATGCTCGCGCTGCACACCGACGCGGAACCGGTCACCCCCGCCGCCATAGAGGAGCGCGTGCGCCGGACCATCGAAGAGCTGTCGCCCCGCCTTGCGCAACTGATCGCCGACACCATGGACACCCCCGCCTACCTTCGGCGGCTCATGCTCACCCCGAGCACGTCGATCGAAGCGCTCGACGCCGCCGTGTACCTCGTGATGGCCGACTGGAAAGCCGCATCGACCGCCGACCGTACGGACACAAGGCACCAGTACACCAGGCTCCCGGACGACCTCGCCGAGACCAGCCCGCACCTGCCAATCCAGCTCCAGGAACAACCATGACCGAGCCCGCGATCACGCCGATCGGAAGGGTCAAGCACCGCCCGCACGCCCGTATCCGCCGCTCGCGCGGGCGCCGCGCCACCCCCGGACCCGTCACCGGCACCAAGCCGGCCGCCACCGAGGCGAGCCCCCGCACCCGGTTGGTCGAGTGGCACACGATGACCGGACCCGAGCGCATCGCGGCCTGGGGCGGCCTCTGCGACTGGGTGACCTGGCTCCACGACCGCTACGAGCTGGCCGTCGAATCCAGGCTGCCACGCTGCTGGGCCGAACACCCCGGCCTAATCGAAGAGCTGTGGGCCCTCAAGGTCTGGCGGGAGGAAATCTACGGTGCCGCCCTGGACCAGCAGGTTGGCCAGGCCGCTCGCTACTGGCACACCGAACTGCGCACGGTGGTTGCCAACGCGACCGCCGTCTACGCCACCGCATGCCGGACAGGCCACCGTGGCCAGGAGTTCCCGGCCGCCGAGGACCGGGAGCTCCAGAAGCGCTGGACCGACGCGGACCCCTGGGCCGGCATCCCCGGCCGACTGCTGGCCGCCCACGCCGACACCGCCGAAGCCGGTAGCCCGGACCGCCTCACCGCAGCCCAGATGGACGACGCCCGGGCGCGCGGCCTCGCCACGCCGATCAGCCCCGGCATCCCCGAGTACGTGCGGTTCGCCGACACCTGGTGGGCCGTCGACATCGACGGCGCCTGGCTTCGCGTCGTCAACGAGGAACTGTTGGCACGGCTCGACGACGCCGCCGCCCGGATGGCCGCCGCGGACGACGCCGCCCGCCGCTACAGGGAAGCCACCACCGGAACGAAGTCGAGGACGAACTGACAATGACCCACCCCGACCTCGTACTCCGTGCCGAGCAAGCCGTCATCGGCGCCGCCCTCCGCGACCGCCAACGCCTGGACAACATCGCTTACCTCACCCCCGACCGCATGGCCCACCCCACCCACCGCGCCGTCCTGACCGCGCTGATCGACTCGCGGACCAGCACCCCGACCACCCCGACCGCCCAGCTGCCGGAGCTGATCGCCCAGCGAACCGCCATTCCCGGGGTCACCGCCGACTACCTGCGCCGTCTCGCCGACGCCGCGCCGCAGCCCCGAGCCATCGCGAGTTACGCCCGCATGGTCCAGGAGGCGGCCGTCCGCCGCGACCTCGCACAGCACGTCGACCGACTGCGGACAGCCACCCCGGGCCTGCGCGGACCGGACCCGGTGCTCGACCGCCTCGCCCAGGCGGTGCGGCACACCGAGCACGCCGCCCCCGTGGCCAAGTACAACGAGCCCGTCCCGGCGCCGTACGAGGTACGGGCGAGGCCAGTGGGGGAGGGGGAGGTCCGGGTCGAGACCCGCCTTGAGCGCCAGGACGCCGTATTGGCGGACCTGCTCCAACGCCCGGAGCAGGTCCGGGAGGTGAGCACCTGGCTGTACCCCGAGGTGTTCGAGGAAGGCCCCCGCCGCGAGGTCTACGAGGCGATCGTGGTCGTGGCGGAGCGGGGCGAACCGGTCGACCAGCTGACCGTCGAGTGGGAGGTCTACCAGCAGGACCCCCAGGCGTACGAGGTGACCGTGGAGGTTCGCGTCGAGCAGCGTGAGGAGCGCCCCGACTACCTCGCCCGCCTGGCCGCCACCGCGGTCGTCGTCGGTGCCGCCATCGAGCTGTCGGGGGAGATGATGGCGGAGGACATCCGGACGAAGCTCGCCACGGAGTTCGCCGCCGTAGACGTCACCGCCCGCACTCCCGGGGCGGAGCCCAAGGCGGACCTCGCCGCCAGGGCCGTCACGTCGACCGCCCCCGTAGAGCCGGCGCCGCTTCTGCAGCCACCGCCAGTGCAGCAGCAGGCCCCCAGCATCCAGCCGAACATCCGGCCGTGAGGGGGACCAGGATGACCAACTCCGACGCGGGCATGGCCGACCTCAGCCACGCCGTCATGAACGCCGCCCTCGCGGACGGCAGCGCCCACCACCTCAGCGAGACGATCACGGACTTCGCCCGCTACCGGGAGTCCTGGTGGATCTACGACCGTGCAGGCTGGTGGGAGGTCACCAGAGCTGACGTCACCGCCGGACTGGACCTCATGGAGGCGAACATGCGCCTGGCGGACGAGGCAGTTCGTACAGCAGCGGGGGGGGGGGGGGGCCCGGGGGCGCGGCCCCAACACCCCCACCCCCACAAATTAAAAACACCGGACCC
>NZ_JBHTRF010000065.1:13959-50761 GCF_042796115.1 Kitasatospora sp. NPDC056446
TGTTCTACACCTGCTTCCCCCCCCCCGGTGCTGTCCCCTTTGGGGCGCCCCCGGGGGCGGGGGGGGGGGGGGGGGGCCCCCGGGGGGGGGGGGGGGGGCGCGGCGGGCCCCCCCCCCCCCCCCCCCACGACCGTCAGATGTAGCAGCACGGGCACCGCTCGCCGCGCTGATCGCCTTCCACGCGCTCACGGTGAAGGACCTTCGCGCGATCCTGATCACCGATGTCCACGACGGCAGACTCCACCTCGGGGAGCGGGTCATCCTGCTCGCCGGGCCGGCGCGCGAGCGGTTGTCCGCCTACCTCGACCACCGAGCCCGCCGGTGGCCCCGTACCGCCGACCCGCACCTGTTCATCAACGTCCAGACGGCCTACACCACCGCGCCGACGAGCAACGTCTGGGCGACCAAGATCCTTGGCATCTCCGCGCAGGCGATCCGCGAGGACCGCATCCTCGACGAGATCCTCGCCTTCCAAGGCGACATCCGACGGTTGTGGGACCTCTTCGGCCTGAGCAGTTGGGGCGCCCGTCGATACGCCGAAGCCGCAGCCCAGAGCCGCGTCCACAACTCCAGGCCAGACGATTCGCTCAGGTGATCCAGGTGACCGAGCTCTGCAGCTCCGGAGCCCGTCAGAGAACTGCCACGCTCACCGCCTTCTATGACACGGTCAGGCTGGCTCCCTCGCTTCCAGTAACGGGTCTGTTCACCAGGTACGGTCCAGCCCCGAGAATCTGACGCTCCCGGGGTGCCCTGCTCACCCCGCCGCTGTACTATCGCTTCCCGGGACGACAGCCAAAACATGGAGCATGTGAACTTCCACCGGGGGGTGGGGAGTTGAACGCACCGATGAATTCCACTGCTGGGATTCTGATTCGCGATGTCGTTCAGAGCGTCGTGGCCGCCTGCGCGCCCGAGGAATCGGTGGTGGTCGAGGGACTACTCCAGTACAGCGACGCTGACGTGCTGGCACGGCTGCGTCGGCGCCGGCGCGGGCGTGATCCACTCGGATTCGGACTTGCCGAAGTCGTCCCGCTGGTCACTCCCGTGTTGTGGTTGACGCTGGACAGTGCCCGCACGAAGCTGGCGGATGCGGTCGTTGACGGGGCAGCGCGCGGCTCGGCGTCGTTGTGGCGCCGCATCCTCCGCCGAGGATCGAAGCCCGAGGTCATCCCGGCCCTCACGCGCGAGCAACAGCTGATGGTCAACCAGATGGTTCTTGAGGCGGCCGCCGAGGCCGGACTGCCGCCGCAGCGGGCCAAACGGATCGCGGATGGCGTCGTCGCCGCTCTGGCGCTGGCCGAGCCTGCTGGGGGTCCCGTCGAGGGCGACCCAGAGGAAACCCAGTGACCGTCACAGAGGACGGTCAGGCCAGACTTGATGAGCGAGTGCTTGGAGCGGGCACCAATGCTCGGTTCGCACTACTGTTGCTACTGCTCGTGACGGCCAGTGGCGCCATGCTGCTGCCGATCCTGCAATTTCTACACCCGGGCGACGTGATCGGGTGTGACCTAGCGGCCGGTGTTGACATCGACCACCCCGGCACTGTCGCGTCGGCGACTCGGAAGGTCGGGCAGACGCTGGCCTACATGCCATGCGTTGCACGCTATGCGCCACCTCCACCGTGGTGGCAGGTCCTGGGTGGGCCAGTGGTGGTCGTCATGGCTGCGGCGGTCCTCATGCTCCTACTGCCACGGTGGAAGCAACGCCGTTCCCGGTGCATTCGCCTGGACTCGGTAGCTGGCGGTGGCGAGATCACCGCGCGTGTCCAGGAGTTAGCCAAGGGCCGCTCCCGGGTACCGGAGTTGTTCGTCGCCCCAGCCGCACGCACCAAGAGTGCCGCGGTGTTCGGAACCAATGGCCGGCCTCGGCTGTGCCTGGACGGAGGGCTCGTCGCCTGCCGCACCACTGAGCCGCAGACGTTCGATGGTGTCGTGTTGCACGAGCTCGGGCATATCGCTAACCGGGACCTCACAGTCACCTACAGCACCGTCGCCCTGTGGCGGGTATTCCTCGTCCTGATTGTCGCTCCGTTCACACTGGTCTGGTCGGCGGTCGTCCTCGGTAACGGGCTCAGCGCCAGCCCCACGATCATGGCCGCCAGCCTGCGGTATCTGGTCCTGCCAGCGATCATGGCCCTAGTGGTGTATTTCGGGCGCGCGGATGTGTTGCGCAGCAGGGAGCTGCACGCTGATCTGACGGCCCATCGATGGGGTGCACCACTGCGGCATGTGTGGGCTGCAATGTCTGAGTTGCCCGAGCGCCGCAGGGCGCACCGGGTGCTTGAGGCTCTGCTCGACAACGTGCGCACCCACCCGAGGTGGGAGGCTCGCCGCGACGCCCTCGATGATCCTGCGCCGCTGTTCGCGGTGAGTTCACTGCTGATGTTCCTGCTCGGCACGAACGCCAGCCTGATGAACTACCACCTGATGTACTACTACCTGTCCCGCGTGGCCGAGATGAGCGACTGGATCGATCAGGGCCTTGCCGCCGCTCCAGCCGTTGTTGTTGTGGCAGTTGCCACAGCGGTCCTGTGGCGGGCGTCGGTGCGTGCCGCGCTCCTGGGCTTGGCGGCCCCCACGGGTGTCCGCGCTGGACTGTGGTTGGGCTTGGGCGTGGTGGCTGGCTCGCTGGCGAGCGGTCAAAGTGCCGCGGATCTGGGGCTTCCTCCCCACTGGTGGGTGCTGCTGCTAGTTCCGGCAGCCACGGTCGCATTCACTTGCTGGACGGCCCAATGCGCGCGGCTCGCGGTGGCTTCATGGCCGGGCCGCTCGCTGCGGTGGCCCATGGCACTGTGCCTGGTCTCGGGTTGGCTGATTCTCTCGGCATGGTTCGTGTGGTGGGACTTTTTTGGAGCGATGTACGCCAATGGCTTCTGGTTCGATCTCGCGGGCATGCGTCAGACAGTCACCCACACGTTTCCCGGCACGGGCACAGTCCACCCGGACACGACCGGCCTCATGGCCCAGACGCTCCCCGCTTTGCTGGTGGCAGCGTTCCAGGCTTTAATGCCGGCTGCTGCCGTCGCCGGATGGTGCGTTCCCCTCGCCATCTGGGCGGGGGGTGCCATCGGTCATGGACCCGGCTGGCTTCGCCGACTTGAGTCCGGCAGCGGTGTTCCCGATCCGCCGCAGGCGCCCGCTGCTCAGTCGTTGCGCGCTCCCGCGCTTCGGCAGGCGACCGTGCCCGCGCTGATCGGCGGAGCGGTCACAACCTTCGGTGTGGCCGGAGTCCAGGCATGGCTGCACAGCCTGCATGCAGCCCCGGAGCAGCGGGGCGGCATGTACGCCTTGAGCTACGCCATCTGGTCGCTGTGGGCGATCGTTATCGGTGCGGCCGTCGCCGCTGTGATCGCAGTGGCCTCCCCCCGATTCCGGCTGCTGACATCACTGATCGCTTCGGGAGTAAGTACGCTGTTGGGGCTGGCAGCCACAGTTGTGCTGATCTCCGTAGACGGGTGCGTCCAGCCATTGGGTGCCCTCAACAGTAGCTGTGCATGGCGTCCGGCATGGAGGCAGTTACAAGGAGGGCAGACATTCAGCCTGGTCGTGCACGGTGCGCTCCTCATTGCGCCTGTTATCGCAATGGCCATCACTGCTCTGGGCACCTTGGGCCGGAATGCGCTGCGGCACGTGATTAGGCAGGCTGGAACGTCGAGACCTGCGTCTAACCCAACGATCGTTCCCTCCCATCGTGGGGGACAGCGCATTGCTGCGGCGTTGGCGCTTGGGGCGCCGGCGGCGGCGTTGGCGACCGTGGTTGTACTGATGATCGGCGACGCCCCGGCACGACTGGCGACACGCGCTCAGACGACGACAGTCAGCGCACAGACCACTTTCCGGCAGGCGGCGGGACTGCCAGTAGCGCCGGTATCGGACAATATGCGTTGGCAGCAGGTCCACGCCTGGTACAGGCTCGGAGGCCGGTACCTGCTCGACCACGCCACCAGGGACTACCTCTCGATGGCTACGTTGTTGGCTGTGGCAGCAAGCAATGGACAGATCGACGTCGACACCAAACTGATGGCCAACATGCGGCCGGTGTGTCTGGACGCGCAGAATATGGCTTCATGGGAGCCGTACTACTTCCAAGTGCCCGACCCGACCGCGCAGGAATCGTGGCACCAGTTCGCCGCTGCCTGGAAGGCAGGCAAGGACTGCCTTCAGGCTGTCGACCATTCAGATGCTAACGCGTTCCTCCAGTCGATGGCCGAGCTCTGGCCTGCGGAGAGAGCCGCAGTCGCCGCCTCGAACCGGATCAAAGCCGTCATCGACGATCCCTCCGACTCCGTTTTTAAAGGGCAGGCGACTCCACCCCCTCAGCCGCACCTGTAACGCGTTGCCCGGTGCCGACAGACTGCCGGCCATATAGCTGATCAGTCCGCAACAGCCGGGCAACGATCCTGGAGCCCCTGCGACATCCGGGCGGGCGTTCATCGACACGGACAGCTCACCTCGGTCTGGCAGGCCACGAGTTCGTCCCAGAGTACCCGTCAGTATTCGAGAACTCACGGGAGGTCAGGTCGGTGGCGACTGCGCGGGCGATGGTGGCGCCGGTCTGGTCGTTCGTCAGGTTCGTCATGGACGGACTGTAGTGCGGAGTGTGTGCGATCCGGCCTGATTCTCGGCATGCACGGCGCCGCGTACGGCGAACTACGTAGCGACCATGGCGGCGCGAAGTGCCGCGTGACCCTCACGGGAGAAGTCGGCTTGGCCGGCAGCGGCGGCGGAGACAGTGATGGCTGCGGCGTCGCCGATCCCGCACCATCGCATGAGGCGCTGCTCGTTCTCGGTCGGCTGTCGGCCGTACCCGGTATAGAAGGCGGTGGCGAGATCGGGCCGGGCGCGAAGGGTGCGCTGGATGATCCGGAGGAAGTCCCGGCCGGCGGCCTCGTAGCGGCTGGTCTCGAAGTCGATCACGCTGATCCGCACTCGGCCGCGCTCGTCGGTGTCGGCGAGGAGGTTGCGGGCGGTGAGGTCCAGGTGGGAAGGCTGGGACTTCTGTGGGGGCAGGGTCTCCAACTGGTCGATGGCGGCCAGGGCGAAGTCGAGTTCGTCGGTGGTGAGGGGGTGGGTCGGGCCGGTGAGCTGGGCGCGAAGGTAGGCGGCGCGCTGTCGGCCGAAGTCCGTGATCGTCTGCAGCGGGGCGGCTTCGTGGAGGCGGCGCAGCAGCTGGCCGGTCTGCCGGTAGGCGTCCCGTTCTTGGGCGGTGGTGAGGGCGGCGAGGTCGAGGCGGACTCCGGGCAGTGCCGTCATAAGGAGCACTCGGGCGTCCTCGTCGGCGTCGACCAACTGGGGTGCCGCTGCGCCGAGGATGGGCGTCCAGGTGCGCAGCGCGTGCAGTTCGCGGGTGAAGCAGTCCGGGCTGCTGTTGGCCTTGAGGATGACGTGCTGGCCTCCGGGGTGGCGCAGGAGGCGGACGGTTGCGGTGGTGCCGGGCCAGCTGAGGTCGGCGACGACCTCGGCCGGCCCGGTGAGGCGCGCTATCGCCTCGGAGACGGTGGCGGTCACAGGGCGCCGATGCTCTTCAACGCCTGGTCGGCGACCTGGCGGGGGGTGAGGTGGGCGGTGTCAATGACCTCGGCGTCGGCGGCGAGCCAGCCGTCGTACGCCTCGGTGTAGACCGGCAGCTTGCGGCGGCGGAAGCCGCGGACCTTCTCGCTGCGCGCCTCGTCGTCGGGGAACTCGATGCTGGCGTCGATGCGGGCGCTGACGGTGTCCGGGTCGGCGTGGAGCAGGAGGTGCTGGAGCGGGATGCCAGCGACCCGGATGGCCCCGTGGATCTCGGCGGCGTAGTCCTGGCGCAGCAGGGTCATCGGGATGATCACCGGGTGGCCGTCGTTCTCCCGGTGGCAGTGGACGGCGAACTCGGCGACCAGGGGGCGCCAGGCCGGGTTGTCCTGGAAGTCCTTGTACTTGCCGGGGAAGACCTGGCGCAGGAGGAAGCCGACCTCCTCAGCGTCGAAGAGGACGGCGCCGGGCAGTTCCTGCTGCAGGGTGGTGGCGAGGGTGGTCTTGCCGCCGCCGAAGGGGCCGTTGATCCAGATCACGGTCACTGGGGTCTCGCTTTCGTCGCTGGGTGGTGGTGTTCGGGCCAACTGCGTGCGCTGGCCGGGGGTTACGACGTGCGGGTACTGCTGTCAGGGTTGCACCCGGCGGGCAGGACGGGCACGCGCCGCTGGTGGAGGGCGAGGCGGAACCGGTCGGCGTGGACGAGCCAGAGCCGGTCGAGTTCGGGCACCAGGTCGGTGGGGACGTCGAGGTCGACGGTCAGCGGCTCTGGCGCGAGGGCGGCGGTGGTGTGGGCGTAGCTGCCGGAGCGGCTGCTGCGCGGGCGCAAGTGGACGGCGAGCAGGCCGTGTTCGGGGCCGTCGACGGTGAGGGTAAAGGGCCGGCCGGGGTGGACGGCGGTGGGGGCATGGACGGTCAGCGGGGGCTGGCCGGCGGGGTGGTTGTGGGCGGGCCCGCAGCGCGGGCAGGTGACGGTGATGCGGTCGCGGGGGCCGAGCACGCTGGTGAGGTGCTCCGCGGTCAGCGGCATCGTGCAGTGCGGGCACGGCGAGGCCGGTGTCGTGCGGAGGATTCGGTGGGTGGCGCGCAGCGCGGTGAGCTGGCGGCCGAACGCGCCGCCGCGGGTGCGGGTGAGCAGGCCGAGGGCGTGCTCGGCCCACTGGTGGGCGAGGCGTTCCAGCTCCTCGTGGTCGAGGATTCCGGTGGGGCCGGCGCGCCGCAGGAGGGTCTGGGCGCCGCTGCGCGCTTCGCCCATGGACCGTAGGCACTGGTCGAGGCCCGGGTCGGGCCGGTGGGCGAGGGAGTCGCCGAGGGCCGCCTCGAACAGCGCGGCCTCGGCGGTGCGCTGCGTCCAGTCGACGATTTCCCGGTCCCGCTCGGGGCTGGGCGCGGCGAGCGGGCGGGGGTGGCTGGTGCGGGGCGCGGGGCGGTCGCTGTGCACCGGGTGGGGTTGGTGGTCGGGGTCGCCGATGAGGATCGCGGCCCCTCCGGTGAGTCCGCGTTCGGCGGCGCGGCGGTTGGCGTCCATGGTGACGGTGCCGAGGTCGGCCCCGGTGCGGAGGAGGTCGGCGGCTGCGTGCGGGTCGGCGCTGGTGGTGTCGGCGTCGCCGCGCAGCAGCCCGAAGACGGCGGCCGGGTGTCCGTCGACGGCGTCCAGGGCGAGGTTCACGGTGGTGGGGTACTGCTCGTCGGGGCCGAGGGTGATGGCGTTGCAGATGTAGAGGCCGAGGACTTCGGCGTGCAGGTCGTGGGGGTGGTGGACGGTGATGCCGCTGGAGGGGGCGGTCTTGCACCGGGTGGGGGTGCAGCCGCCGGGGACGAGGTGGCCGGTGTGGGTGGTGCGTTCGGCGTCGCCGGGCAGGCCGCACAGGACGGCGGTGCCGAGGTGGGCGTGGGCGGCGGAGCCGTGTGCGTCGATCAGGAGGGTGCGCCAGGGGGAGCTGATCGCGTCGGCGGTGGTGAGCCGGGGCGCGCCGGGCCGGTGGAGGCGGCGGGAGCGGCCGGTGGTGCCGTCGATCAGCGCGGATGCCCCGTCCGGGGTCGAGGCGGCGAGGATCTTGGCGAGGAGGAACACGGTGGCGGGCGTGTCGCGGCCGGTGAGCAGTCCGAGGCGGGTGCCGTGGCGGGTCCAGGTGTCGAGGGCGGGCAGCAGGGCGGCGATGGTCAGGTGGGCGGGGTCGGCGGTGAGCAGGACGCTGCCGCCGCCCGGGCCGGGGTCGGCGAGGGCCTGGGTGAGGGTCGGGTAGTGGTGGTGGGGGCGGCCGAGCGCGGTGGCGGCGAGCCGGCCCAGGCGCGGGTCGTCGCCGGTGGACACGACGCGGGCGCACGCCCGGGCCGGGCGCGGGAGCGGCCCGGCGGCGGGCCCGTAGTCGGCGAGGACGGCGGCGATCCGCTCGTCGCGATCCCGCTCGCCGGTGGCCAGAAGGGGGACGGTCGCGTCGGTGAGCAGGGCCTGGGCGTGGTCGAGGCCGCTTGCCCAGGCGTGGCCGTCCGGCAGACGTGGAGGGGCGTTCACCGTGTCTCCAGCCGTGTGGCCAGGGCGCGCAGGCGGTAGCGGACCGGTCCTCCCGCGAGCGGGAGGGTCTGGGCGAGTTCCTCGGCGGCGGCCATCCCGGCGGCGTGCTGCTCGGTGTCGGCCTGCTGCTGGTAGGGCCAGGCCCGGGCGGCGAGCGTGGCCAGGGCCTGGGCTGGGGTGCGGTGGTCGTCGTACTCGGCGAGGAGGGTGTCCGTGGTGGCCAGGCCGCGGGCGCAGAGGTGGGTGGTGACGAGGTGGTCGGTGCCCTTGCCGGTGATCAGCGGCGCTGGCCGGCCGTGAAAGGCCGCCGCGCGGTAGGCGGCGTCCAGGTCGGCGGCCGGGTCGTCGCCGCGGGCGTGAAGGAGCAGGCGCACGAACACGCCGCCGGGGCGCAGCACCCGCAGGGCCTGGTCGGTGGCGGCGAGCGGGTCGTCGGTGAACAGCAGTGCCTCGTGCTCGACGACGACGTCGGCGCTGGCGTCCGGCAGGGGGATGGCGAGCGCGGTTCCGAGGAACAGCCGCACTCCGGGCAGGTTGCGGGCGGTCAGGAGGGCGGCCATGCCGGGGGACGGTTCGAGTGCCGTGTAGGTCGAGGTCCCGGAGGCGAGGTGGGCGGTGATGCGCCCAGTGCCGGCGCCGAGTTCGAGGACGTCGCGTCCGGCGAGGTGGCCGCTGGCGAAGGCGTGCAGGGCATCGGCGAGAGCGGGCGCGACGGCGCGGTGGTCGTCGTACGCCGTGGCGAGGCCCGCGCCGTACAGCACGTCGGGTCCGGGGGCGGTGAGGGTGGCGTCGAGGAGGGGGACGAGGTGGCGTTCGAGGTCGTGCCAGGGCCAGGCGGCCTCGGCGCCGAGCAGCAGGGCCGAACTCTGGCGGAGGCGGCCGAGCAGGTGGACCAGGGCGGTCACCGAGTGGGAGAGCCCGGCGGGGGTGGTCGGGTCGGCCCGCAGGGAGGCGGTGAGCAGCGTGGTGGCGGCGTGGCCGAGGTAGCGGGCGCTCGTGGCGTCGGGCCAGGGGCGCGGCTGGCGGCGGGCGAGCATCGAGGCCAGGCGGGTCAGGGCGTGGCGTGCGGTGTCCAGATCCAGTGCTGCGGACAACCGGTCGCCGCCGCGGTGGGCGTCTGCGGTGCGGGTGAGGGCGGCGGCGGCCTCGGTCAGCAGGGCGGTGGCGTGCCGGGCGGCCGAGGCGCGGGTGGCGGCAGTCCACGGCGGCAGGTACTCGGCGCCGGGCGGCGCGGGCTGCGGCATCCAGGCGCCGGGGTGCCCTGCCGCGTGGGCCGCCTCGGTGCCGGCCGGGACGAGCCGCCACTGGGTGACGTGGCCGTCGTCGTCGCCGGAGGCCAGGGTGTGCTCGCCGGTAGCCTGCGCCCAGGCGGAGTTGGTGAGACGGGCGGCGACGGCGTCGGCGGGCAGGCCGGTGGCGAGGTAGTGGGTGCGCAGGCTCTGGTGGTCGTCGTGCTCGGCGTGGCCGGGCGGTGGCGCGACGGCCTTGACCGGTTCGGGCGGGGTCGGGCGGCCCGGGGCGCCGGGCAGGATGACGCCGAGGCCGGCGAGGTGCTGTTCGAAGGCGTCGGTGCCGCCGGGCTCGCGGAAGTGGTGGGCGTGCAGCCCGACCGTGCGGGCGGCGTCGGTGTTGATGTCGGAGTCGTCCGCGAAGGCGACCTGGTCGGCGCTCAGTCCCATGGTGGCGACGGCGTGTTCGTAGGCGCGCGGGGACGGCTTGGTCAGGCCGGTGGCGGCCGAGTTGAGGACGTGGTCGAAGAGGTCGTCGAGCCGGTGGTGGGCGAGGTCGCTGTCGAGGATCGTGGTGTTGTTGGTGAGCAGGGCGATGGTCAGGCCAGCGGCGCGGGCGCGGCGCAGCAGGGCGACCATCGGTGCGTTGGGCTCGCCGCGGTCGGCGCTCCATAGGGCGAAGGCCCGGTCGGCGCTCTCGGCGCCGAGGCCGGCGGCCATGCGCTCGCGCACTCCTGCGGCCCACTGCCCCCAGGTGAGTGCCCCGGTGTGGGCGGCGTCGCTGTGGCGGCTGGAGGTGTAGGCGCTGAGGGTGCGCGGCGGCAGGTCGAGTTCGGCTTCGGCAGCGGTCGCGCCCTGGCGGCGCCAGAAGCGCACGACGCCGTCGAGGTCGATGAGGATGCCGCGGATGCGGGGCTCGGCGGCGGGGCGGTTCATCGGCTCCTCCGGATGGTGCGCAGCAGGTTGGTCGCGGTGGGGTCGGCGGCGAACTGGGCGATGGTCAGGTCGGTGTCGTAGTGCTCGTTGAGGCGGGCGAGCAGGGCGAGGGCGCCCAGCGAGTCGCCGCCGGCCGCGTAGAAGTCGCCGCTGTCCGGGGCAGGGGTGCCAGTGGCGTCGTGCCACCAGGTCGCCAGCGGCTCGGGCAGCACGGCGTGGGCCGTCCCCGGCGGGCTGTCGGACTCGGGGGGTTCGGTGGCGAGGGTCCGGCGGTCAATCTTGCCGCTGGCGGTGCGCGGGAGCCGGGGCCGACAGGTGATGCGGGCGGGGACGGCGGCGGGAGGCAGGTGCTCGGCGAGGTGGCAGCGCAACGCGGCCGGGGCGAGGCCGGTGGCCGTTTCGGCGTGGAGGGCGATCTGCTGCCGGTCGGGGTCGAGGACGGCGCACGCGGCCAAGACCTCGGGGTGGTCCAGGGCGCGGGCCTCGATCTCGCCGGGTTCGAATCTCACGCCGCGGAGGTTGAGCTGGTGGTCGGTGCGGCCGAGGAAGGTGTACTGGCCGTCCGCCAGGCGGCGCACGCGGTCGCCGGTGCGGTAGGCGCGCACCGCCCGGCCGGTGGCGGGGTCGGTGACGGTGAGGAACGCGGCGGCACTCTCCTCGGGCCGGTGCAGGTAGCCGTCCGCGAGTCCGGTCCCGGCGAGGTGGAGTTCACCCGCTTCGCCGTCCGGCACCGGCTGGCCCTCGGGGTCGAGGACGATCGGGACGACGCCGGGCAGGGGCCGGCCGATCGGCACCGGGTCGGCGTGCGGGTCGATGTCGGGCGCCAGGAACGCCTCGATGCCGGCCTCGGTGGGCCCGTAGGCGTTGGCGATCCGCAGACCGGGCGCGAACCAGGCGCCGAGCGGGCGGACGTGGAGGGCTTCGCCACCCAGGACGACCAGCCGAAGGTCGGGCAGAGCGCTGGCCGGGGCGGGGGTGGCGGCGAGCTGGCTGGGGGTGCACGTCAGCGCGGTGATCCGCTGCTCGGCGAGGAACCGCACGAGGGCGGGGCCGGGGGTTCGGGCGGCGGCCGGGGCGGTCACCAGGGTGGCGCCGGTGGCCAGGGCGCACAGCACCTCCCACAGCACGGCGTCGAACGCCGGGGAGGTGAGCTGGGCGATCCGGTCGGACTGGGTGAGTCCGGCGGCGGTCGGCATCTCCCGGGCCCGCTCGGCGAGGGCGCGGTGGGAGAGGACGACGGGCTTGGGGGTGCCGGTGGAGCCGGAGGTGTGGAACAGGCACGCCGTCGCCTCGTCCGGAACGCGCGGCAGGTCGCCGCAGCTGCGGGCACCGGCGGCGACGGCGGGCAGAGCGGGCGCCCAGTGCGGGCTGGTGCCGTCCGGGGTGATCACCGCGCGGGCCCGGCAACCAGCCGCGAGACGGGCCAGGCGGGCGGGCGGGTGCCCGGCGTCGAACGGCACCGCCACCGCGCCGGCCCGCCACGCCCCGAGCAGAGCGGTCACCCAGCCGGTGCCGGGCGCCACGGCGAGCAGCAGCGGCCCCTCGGCGAAGCCGGTGTCCAGCAGTGCGGCGGCGACGCCGTGGGTCTCGGCGTCCAGGCGCGCCCACGTCCACGAAGCGACGCCCGGGTTGTCGACGGCCACGGCGTCGGGCCGGGCCTCGGCGGTGGTGGTGATCAGGCGGGTGAGGGCGCTCATCGCTTCGCCCCCACCCGGTCGAGTTCGCGGCGGGCGGTGCGCAGCATGTCCAGGGTGCGGACGAGGTCCGCGTGCGGGACGGACAGGTTGACGCGGATGCGCGGCTCGCCGGGGTAGAGGGCGTTCCAGGAGGAGAGGGTGCCGCCGAACAGCAGGCTGGGGTTGAGCTTGAGGTCGAAGCGCCGTCCGACCGTGTTGACCCAGCCCACCAGGTCCTGAGGGGTGGGCAGGTCGACGTTCAGGCGCGGCAGGAGCGAGTACCCGGCGATGGGCCGCATGTGGGCGGCGACCTGCAGCAGCCCGGCACCGTGGTGGGTGAGCAGGCCGAATGCCTCGGCGAAATGGCCGGCCATGCGGTCCAGGTGGCCGGTGATCGCCCGGCAGGTGGACTCGGTCGGGCACGTGGACACCCGGTGGCGCTTGTACTGGGCGCGGACCCAGGCGTGGCGCCGGGCGAAGGTGCCCGGGTCGCTGTCGTGGGCGGCCTCGGCCATCAGCAGGACGGTGAGGTAGAGCAGGACGAACTGGCCGGCCATCGGGTTGGCGCTGGCGACGCGATCGAACACGTCGTCGCGCGCGGCGGCGATCAGGGCGGTGTCCCCGCTGATGAGCAGTCCGGCCCGAAGTCCGGGCAGGGACAGGTCCTTGGACGGGGTCATCAGGACGGCGGTGTCGGTGAGTCGGCCAGCCAGCGCGGTGCGGGCGTGGTCGGCGACCATGTGCCGCCCGCTGCTGTGCCCGCCGGCCTGGAAGACCAGGTCGAGTACACGGAAATCGGCCTGGACGGCGGGCGGGCGGAAGCCGGTGCCGGTGACGCCGTTGGGAAGGATCTCGACGACGGCGGTGTGACCGGCTCCGCCGCCGGACCAGTGGACGGCGCCGTCGCCGCGGTAGCGGCCGGCGACGGCCAACGGGTGGCGGCGCGGTGTCTGCTCGAACGCGAAGTAGCACGGCGCGGGCAGGATCATGCTGGCGCCGCACGCCGTCAGGTACCGGGAGACCAGCCCAATCCCTTCACTCGCGCCCGCGCAGAACATCACCTGGTCCTCGTCGACCGGAACGCCGAGGTACTCACCGGCAAGGGCGGCGGCGAGGGCGCGGTCGTGCTCGTCGTGGACGGTGCCGTACTCGTGCATCCGCCCGTCGCGCAGGCAGGAGGCCAGGACCTGCTGCAGGTGCCGAGCGGTCGCCGTCGAGATCGGGTAGAGGTTGTATCCGTAGCCGATCTGCGCGCAGGAGCGGGCCACCCCGTCGCGCAGATCGCGGTACACCGCGACGCACGAGGCGTCGGCCGCCAGGTCGGGTGCGGGCAGCGCCATCACATCCCCCATTCCCCGCAGCCGAGCAGCGCGGTGACCTCGGCCAGGGCGGCGGAGGCTGACTCGTCGGGGCGGGCGGCGAACGGGGAGCGCTCGCCGGTGCGCAGGACGGCGACGTCGGCGGCGATGTCGGCAGGCTCGCGGGTACCGGTGAGGGCCTGGTCGATGAGCTGGGCGAGGAAGGGCATGTCCGAGGGCGAGAGGCCGCACCACACGGCCTCGGCCAGGCCCAGGCGCAGCGCCGGGTGGCCGAGCGGCAGGTCCTCCAGCCAGTTGACGCGGATTCCGGCCGCGTACAGCTGCCGCGCTGCGACCCGGGCGGCCAGGCGCGGGGTGGTGGTGACCCACAGCTGGTGGGTGCGGGTGTAGCCGATGTCCGCGCCGGCGACGTCCCAGCCGGCCGAGGCGAGGTGCTCGCCGAGCGAGCGGGCACAGGCGACGACGGCGTGCGCGTAGTCGCCGGCGCGGTCGGCGAAGCCCGCGAGGGATAGGCCCAGCGCCGCGACGGAGCCGAAGTGGTGGCTGGAGATCAGCTGCGGCTGTACCTGCTGCCACGCTGCCGCGATGCCGCTGCGGTTGGTGGCCAGAATGCCCTTCTGCGGGCCCGGGAACGACTTGTGGGTGGACGCGGACAGGCTGTCCGCCCCGCAGTCGAGCGGGTTCGGGACGGCGCCGCCGAGGACCAGGCCGAGCAGGTGGGAGATGTCGGCGTGCACCAGGGTCCCGGGCGACGCCTTCTTCACCGTGTCGGTGATCGACGCGATGTCGTAGGGCACGAGGGCGTGGCACTGGTCGATGTAGAGCAGCGCCGGGCGCTGCGTGGAGCACAGCTCGGCGAGCTGCCCGAGGTCGAGGCGGTGCGGGTCGGGACCGGTGACGGTCAGGACGTGCTGGCCGAGGCGGCGGGCAATGTCGGCGGTGGCGTAGTGCCCGCCCTGGCGCGGGGACAGAACCGCGACGGGCGCTCCGGCCGGGTAGCAGGCCAGCGTCATCTCCATGGCCTGCAGGCCGGACAACGGGCGGATGTTGACGTGGGCGGCGCCGAGCATCCGCTGCAGCAGCGGGACGGCGAGGCCGGTCTCCAGCCACTGCGCGTCGCGGGCGCCCGGGAAGCGCCACTCGCCGAAGTCGGGGTCGGGGTGCTGGTCGAACATGTACCGGCTGGCGAGGTCCGCGATGAGCGGCAGCCGGGCGACGGGCCACATCGCGTTCTCGGCGGGCACCAGGTTGATCACCTGACGGGCCGCGCGCTCGTGCCCGGCGAGGACGGTCAGGGCGGTGGAGAGCAGCTGCGCGCCGCTCGGGTCGCCGATTCCGGAGCCGAGGTCCGGGCCGGTGCTGGTGGTGAGGGTCATGCCGTGCTCCAGGCGTGGGTGGCGGAGGGGTCAGGCGGTGGGGCGGGTGGTGAACAGGCCGCGCAGGAGCAGGCGCGGAGCGGCGGGGTCGTCGACGAAGGGGGTGCGGCCGTGGCAGAGCTTGTCGTTGGCCAGGATCAGGGCCTGCCCGGCGGCGAGGGTGAAGGTGGTGCGGTGCCAGGAGGTATCGGCGGCGGCGCCGGCCAGCGCCGCGAGGGCGCGGTCCAGGTGCTCCTGCCGCCCCGGAGCGGTGGGGTGGTAGGAGTCGGTGGCGGTGAGGCTGTAGCGGGTGATCAGGTTGCCCGCCGGGTCGCGGCCGAACGCCGGGCCGGCGGTGGACAGGCCGTCGACGAAGGTGGAGGTGCGCAGCAGAGCGCGCTCGTGGGTGAGCTGGGCAGCGGCCTCGGGGTCCGCTGCCTGCAGTTCGGCGAACGCCTGGACGGCGTTGAACAGCTGGGTCTGGCCGCCCGAGCGGCCCGGGCGCACGCAGATCATGACCGTGGTGGCGACCTGGCCGAGGTGCTGGAGGGTGGCGTCGCAGTGCAGGTTCTGCCCGGCCCGGTCCTGGAAAGGGTGGGCGGGGTCGGCGGTGGCGGTGAGGCGGCTGACCCCGCCCTGGGTGTGGGTGCTGCCCCGGTACTGGGGCGGGCTGAACGCCGGGCCGAGCCCGAGCGCGTCGGCCAGCGCGGCGAGGTCGGCCTCGGCCGGGGTGGTGCCGGGGACGTCGACGACGACGTAGCCGCGCGCGCGGTAGTCCTCGGCGATCCGCTGGCGGAAGGCGGGCTCGGGGATGCCCCAGCTGCTGGCGACGACGGGCTCGGCGGGGGCCGGGAAGAAGCCGGGCAGCTGGAGAGGGGCGGTGACGCGGGCCGGGGTGCGGCGGGTGATAGCGGGAGCGGGCACGGTGGCCTCCGGTCGGACGCGGGGTCAGATGATGGCGGGAGCGCTGGTGGTCAGCGCCGGGGTGGCGGCGATCAGCCGGGCCACGGCGGCACGGTGGGCCGGATCGTCGCGGTCGGGCGCGGGCCGGGCCTCGGTGATCAGGTGCAGGAGCGGCAGCAGGTGGCGTTCGAGGTCGAAGCGGGACGCGGCCAGGTCGAGCGCGGCCAGGTGGCCGTCGCGGGCGGGGCCGTCGTCGGTGGCGGCGAGCAGCGCGAGGGCGAGCGCCTTCGGGTCGGCCGGGTCGACGACGGGGCCGATGCCGAGGGCGGCGACCACATCTCCGGTGGCGCCGTGCGGGTCGGCGACGACCGGCAGCCGGTACAGGGCCGCATCGCGAAGGCGCAGCCGGTGGCAGGTCTGGGACTCCGCCGTGCGGCTGCCGGTTATCGCGAGGCAGCGGGCACCGTTGAGCATCCGGTCACGGCCGTGGTGCCCGAGCGGCCCATCGGGCAGCTCCACCAGGCCGTCCAGACCCATGGCGTGCACCTGGGTGCGGAAGGCAGGGCCGGGTTCGTACAGCAGGCGCAGCGTCAGCTCCCGGCCGAGCCCGCGGGCGCGGTCGAGGGCGGGCAGCAGCGGAGAGGGGTGGCAGTACGCCCACGCGCCGCCGCTCCACACGACATCCACCGAAGGCCCGGCCGGCGCCTGGGCCGCGGTCTGGGCGGAGTGCCGGTTGTGGCCGATCGGCACCAGGCTGAGCAGGTGGTCCAGGGCAGGGCCGGCGCGGTGGTGGGCGGCGGACAGGCGGCCGGTGGCCACCAGCGCGCCGAGGGTGGAGGCGCGCTCGGCCTCGGAGCGCACGAGGAAGTGGTCGGCGAGCATCAGCTGCAACCGCCAGCGCGCAACTGTGTCGGCGTACAGGTCCTGTCCGTCCGGGCCGGCCAGCGCGTCGTAGTGCAGGTGCTCGATCGGCGGGGCGTTCTCCGCGACCAGGAACAGGCCGGCGGCGTGGGCGGTGAGCAGCAGCCGGGTGTCGGGCAGGTCGGTGGTGACCAGCACCCTTTGCCCGGCGAGGAGTTCCTCCCACGGCCGGGTGGTGACCGTGACGCCCGGGTGGGTGAAGCCGGAGGGGCGCGGGGCGGCGATGGTGACCCGGTGTCCGGCGTCGGCGAGGACCTGGGCCGTCTCCCACAGGCGGATACCGATCCCGCCGAGCTGGTCGTCGACCGGGTAGGGGCGGGCGTGGATGAGGACGGTCGTCACAGGACGCTCCCGGTGATCGTGGCAGCCAGGCTCGGCCAGGTGCCCAGGTCGGTGAACGGGCCGACGTCGAGCGTCGGCGCGCCGAGCAGCGGGGCGATGCCCTCGGGCCCGAACGGCTGGCGGAGCGTCGCGCGGTGCAGCACGTCGAGTACGGCTCGGCCGTGCCCGCGGGCGAAGGCGTAGGCGAACCAGACGGCGTTGAAGCGGCTGGCCTGTTCGAGGCCCGGCTTGTCCGCGAAGTCCTCCACCTGCGGCCACGCGTGGCCGGCGGCGCTCTCCAGGTGAAGCGCCCCGTCGACGGCCAGCCGGTGCGGGTCGTTCTCGGCGGCCGTGAGGAACGCGGCCCGGTGACCGGCGCCCACGAGGTCGAGTAGGTCCCCGACAGCGTGCGGGGCCGGGCGGGCGAGGATCTGGTCCGGCAGCAGGACGGCCGTGGCGGGGCCCCACCACGCTTCGCAGCTCAGCACCGCGCCGGTCGACTCCGGCAGTGTCGCGTCCTGCGAGCAGAGCGCAAGCGGCAGCCCGAGGTCGGCACAGCGGGCTGTCAGGTGGCGGGCGGTGGCCTCCCGGCCGGGGCCGAGCACGGCGACCAGGCGAAGCCGGTCGGCGTGCGGGGCGAGCAGGTCCAGGGTGTGGTCGAGGGCGACCCGGCCCGGCCCGGTGGGCACGAGTTCCTTCGCGATCGGCAGGCCGAGGCGGGTGCCGGCGCCCGCGCACGGCAGCACCACCGTGTCGCGCCCGCCGCTCACCGCGCACCCCCGGCGACAGTGTGCAGGGCGTCGGCGACGGTTCGGGCGCCGGCCAGGGCGTCGTCCTCGGTGATGACCAGCGGCGGCGCGATCGTCAGGACCGGCCCGAACGAGCGCACCAGGACACCGGCCTGCTGGGCGAGCGCGGCCACGTCCTGTGCCACCTCGACGGACACGGTCTCCACGCCGACCAGCAACCCGCGGCCACGGACCTGCCGCACCGCCGGGCAGCCGTCCAGGTCCTTCGACAGGTACTCCAGGACAGCCGAGCCGACGCCGCGGGCGCGGGCCGGCAGGTCCTCGCCCTCGACGATGTCCAGGACCGCGAGCGCCGCCGCGCACGCCGTCGCGTGCCCGCCGGTGGTGTGCCCGTGCCGCAGCCCGCCCAGGTACGGGTCGTCGGCGAACACCTCGTACAGGTCCTGGCGCACCGTGACAGCGGCCAGCGGCGCGTACCCCCCGGTCAGGCCCTTCGAGGTGACCACGATGTCCGGGCCGTTGTCGTGGCCGAGGTCGTGCTGAAAGCCGAGCATGTGCCCGGTGCGGCCGATCCCGGTGGCGACCTCGTCGACGATCAGCAGGATGCCGTGCCGGTCGCACAGCGCCCGCAGCGCGGCCAGGGCGCCGTCCGGCGGGACCACGATCCCGCCGACGCTCAGCACCGGCTCGACGAGGACCGCCGCCACCCGGTGCGCGCCCACCGCGGCGAGCTGCGCCTCCCACTCCAGGGCACCGGGAATCCGGCACTCGTGCCCGCCCGTGCTGGCCGCGCAGTCCGAGCACCGTGGCGTGGTCAGGTGCAGGAAGCCGTCCGGAAGCGGCCCGGCGCCGTCGCGGCGGAACTCCGCCCCGGTGGCGGCGATCCCGGCGGTGGTGGCTCCGTGGTACCCGTCCGCCCAGGAGGCGATGACGGTCCGCTCCCGGTCACCGGTGATCCAGTGGAACATCCGGGCGATCCGGATGGCGGCTTCGGTCCCCTCCGACCCGGAGTTGCAGAACAGGGTGCGCGACAGGCCCGGCGGGCAGAAGGCGGCGATCCGCTCGGCGAGCAGCGCCGCGGGCTCGGTCGTCACCTCCGCCAGGTCCCACGTCATCAGCTGCCGGGCCTGGCGGGTCATCGCGTCGACGACGCGCTGCTCGCCGTAGCCGACGATGGCGTTCAGGGTGCCGGCACGCAGGTCAAGGTAGCTGCGGCCGGTGTCGTCGGTGACGCGGCAGTCCTCACCGTTGGTCAGGACGAGGCGAGGGGTGGCGACGCGGATCGGGCTCCACGGGTGCCACAGGTGGCCCGTATCGGCGCGGCGCACCGGGCCAGGCAGGGGGGTGGGCATGACGGATCGCCTCCGGGTGAGGTCGTGGGGTCAGGGAGCGGCGCTCTGGTCAGCGCGTGGTGCGGCGGGGAAGGGCGAGGATCGCGTCGCCGAGTTCGCGGGCCACGTCGGTCACGTCCCGCCGGGTGGTGTCGACGGTGATCAGGCGGCGGTGGCGGCGGCCCATCACGGCGAGCGCCTGGTGGAAGCGGTCGGCGAACGGCTCGTCCTGCGCACTGCGCAGGTCACGGACATCGATGTGGTTGCGGCCGTGCAGGCGCTCGGCACGGGTCTTGATGTCGGCGGTCACGTGGACCGCGAGGTCGAACGGGGCGAACATCTGCGGCCAGCGCAGGGCCGCGCGGGCCGCGAGGTACGGGCCGCCGGCGATGCCGAAGGCGACGATCCGGTCCACGTAGGCGTCTTGGATCAACACCTCGCAGCCCTCGGCTGCCGGCGGCCGTACCCTCGCCAGCAGGTTGTCCAGAGCGAACCCGGCGAACAGGTACGCGGTCGTGGTGAACGCGCTGTCCGGCTGGCGGGCCATGGACAGCCAGCGCAGGGGCCGGTCCAGCGGATGGCGCCGGGTGAGCATCCCACGGTGCCGGGTCGCCGTCACCCCGCGATCGGCGAGGTCTCGCACCACGGCCTCGACCAGCGTGGTCTTGCCGGCCAGGTCGATGCCATCAACCACTACAAGCAGCATCGAGTCTCCTCGTTACATCGTGGGCAAGGTTGTGGTTGCCGGACTGGGGGATGCCACCCAAGCTCACGCCGTGTTCTTGGCGCTTTCGGTCGCGATCCACGGCGCGGTGAAACCCGGTTCGAGGCCGAGCCCTCCGTGGGCAGGCCCGAGGGCACGCAGCAGCAGCCGCTCTCCCGTGAACGCGGCGCGGCCGTGCAGGACGCGGTGGTTGTCGAGGAGGAGCGCCTGCCCGGCAGCCAAGCGCACCGAGACGGTGTGCCGAGCGATCGCGGTGCGCAAGGCGGGCATCTGGACCTGTGCCTCTGGCGAGAAGCGGGCTAGCTCGTCCTGGCGCAGGCGGATGCGCCATCGCCTCGATGGCAGGTCTTCCAGGACGGGGGCGAACAGCCCGTCCGCGCCGCCGAAGTAGGCTGCGCGCGGCGCAGACAGGGCTGCCAGCGCGGCGGGCCGGAAGCCGGCCAGCTCGCCGAGCACGGCACGCCCGTCGACGAGGATGCTCTCGCCTCCAGCACGGCCTGGCTGGAGGCAGACGAGTATGACCAGGCGAGCGGGGCCGGGCAGTTGGGCACTCTCCGTGTGGACCGCGAGATCGCTTCGGCCCAGCCCGGCCAGGCCAACACGTCGGCCATGGCGACCGGTGTCGCGGATCGTGGTCAGCCCGTCCGGGCCGCTGTCGCGGTGCGGGCGCAGTTCGGCGAGCAGCAGGTGCGCGACTTCCAAGACGTCGTCGCGGCAGTGCAAGCCCGTCAGGCCGGCCGCGCCGCGTTCCCGGAGCACCTCCCCGATTCGCTCCCGGAACTCACCGGAGCTGGCCGCCGAGGAGTACGGCGCGAAGAAGTCCACTCCGGGGGTGTTCGAAGGCATGGGGATCTCCCTTGGGCGTAGATGGGATGGGGAGACCACAACAGTCGTCGGCATCGCCACCGCCGTACAGTGACAAACTGTCAACCCGTGATCACGGGAACAGGGCGCTTCGGCTCGGCTCGGGGCTGCTACGTTCGGGATGCCTGCGCCTGGCCGCACATCATGGAGGACGGCGTGATCCAGCTCGAACAGCCTTACGTCCCAGCGAAGTTCCCCATCTCGATCAAGGGTGTGGTCCTCGACAGCCAGCGGCGCGTGCTGCTGCTGAAAAACGAGAGGCAGGAGTGGGAGCTGCCCGGAGGCAAGCTCGAAGGCGACGAGACCCCCGCCGAGCGGGTGGAGACCGAAATCCAAGAGGAGAGCGGCTGGACGGCCAACGCCAGCGCTCTGCTCGATACGTGGATGTACGAGCCGCTGCCCGGCCGGAAGGTCTTCATCGTCACCTACGGCTGCACCGCCACCGGTGCTGACAAGCCCCCCGTTGTCAGCCACGAACACAAGGAGGCCGGACTCTTCCACCGGCACGAGGTCGACGCGCTCGTCATGCCCCAGGGCTACAAGGACTCCATTGCCCGCTGGTACGAACTCCTCGACCGGGACTGAGCCGTGGAGCCCGCGCCACGCGACGGCATCCAGTGGCACTGGACCACGCCCCGAGCCCAGGAGATCCTGCGCCGGCGAAGCCTGGCGGGAATCCTTACCTTCTACCGTGAACTCCACGGCCTGCCCCAGCAGGAACTCGCGGACCTGCTCGGCTACTCCACCAGCTACGTGTCCCGGGTGGAGACCGGCTCGCGCACCATCACCGACATCGGCGCCCTGCGACACATCGCCGACCAGCTCCGCCTCCCGCCCCATTGCTTCGGCATCACCGACGACGCAGACGGAGACCACCACGCCATGATCCAGTTCGCGGAGAGCGTCCTGCGCCTGGCCGAGATCGCCCGCCAGGCCGGTCAGGCCAGCGCCGCTGTCGACGAGCTGTGGCCTCTGGTGGCGCGGTTGGAGGCCCGGGTTGAGGACGGCCGCACCGAAACGGACGTATTGCGGCTGCTCGCCCGCGCCCGCGTCGGCCTCGGCGTCGCCCTCGGTCACGTCCTGCCTGACGAGCGCCTGGCCACCGCTGCCCGCTGGACCGGCAAAGGACTGGCTGTCGCTCGGCGCCTCGGCGATCCGACCCTGCACACCTACGCCCTGCGCCACCACGGCAACGAACTCCGCAAGGCCCGTCTCCTGGGAGCCGCGGTTGACCGGCTCGCCCAGGCCCGGGATGCCGCCCGCACACCTGGCGAGCGAGCTGAGGCCGTGATCCTTCTGGCCCGCGCCGCCGGCAGCGCCGGGGACCGGGCCGCGTTCGATGACGCGGTCACCGAAGGCTTCCGGTTGCTGGACGTGGCGCCGACGACGTCCCTGTTCTCCGATTTCAGCCACCACGAGGTCCACGTACGGGGGCTCGCCGCCACCGGCCGTGTCCAGGAGGCCGTTCGCGTCCTGGAGCGTGCACCCGCGCCTCGACTTCACACGACCACGCAGTGGCGCATCATCTCCGCGATCACCGCCGGGCAGGTCCTGACGCTTCGGGGCGACCACCGGGCCGCCCGGGAGAGCTTGGCCGAGGCAGTGCGGGGAGCGGTGGCGCACCGGCTGCCGCACCAGATTCAGCGAGTGGTGCGCGCCAGTCGAGGTCTGCCGGACGTCCGTGAGGAGGCACAGGCCGCCTTGTCGCAGCTCAAGACGGCTATAGCGGCCTGACCGGCGAGGTGCCACAAGCCCTGCCCTCCTGGGAGCGATCACGACCTCGTGCCGCGGCTGCCAACCCTGCGGCGCGACAGAAACGCCCCAACGGAGAAGGTGGTCCATCACGGTGCAGCCTCCATCTCGGCCTGTGGATGTGAGGTCTTGGCCAGGAGTGGTGGGGCCGACTCGAAACGGACATCGGGTCGGCCCACCGTCTTCGGCGTGCTGGCCTCTACGCGGAAATCGCGGAAGCCCCCTCGTCCGTAGCCACGGCGGACTCGACGGCTGCGTGGTGGCGGGTGAGCCACAGGGCCGGGTCCACGATCTCGGCCTCGGTCGGGTACAGGTCCTCCCTGGTCAGCGCGGCACGGAGCAGGGGGAACCCGCCCGCGCCGACCAGCGCCTTGACGAGCTGTTCGCCGAGGTCGAAAGCCGGGCTGTTCGTCGGGGCCTGCGGGTCGCGTCGCAGCTCCGTGTACAGGGAGCTGGGTTCCGGGTCTCCGGGCAGGGCGCCGATGATTTCCTGCCCGCACAGCGCCTTGGAGGCGAGGCGCTCGACGTACTGGCCGTGCCCGAAGGTGAGGGCCGCGGGGGTGCGGTGCTGCTCGGGCGGCAGGCCCGCGGCGGTGTCCAGGAGCTTGCACCTGAGCGGCGCGTACGCCAGCTCCGGGTGAAGGGTGAACTGGGCCAGGTGGGTGAGCTGGTGCGCGAAGATCGTGGTCAGCTGCCGCTCGGTGGGGTTGAGGTACTCGTCGTACACCTGCGGCATGAAGGTGAGCTCGGCGGCTCCGTCCTCGCGCCACATGATCGCGGCCCGGGAGGTCGGGTAGAGCCGGGAGACCATCTGCTCGGTGTACGCACGCGTCTGCGCGGTCATGCCGGTGATCGCGTCGTCGGGGAACGTGCCGTCCGGCAGGGACCCGATGGCGAGGGAGGCCATCAGCACCGAGTGCTCGACCTGCCGCTCGATGAATTGCGCCGGGCTGACCGGGCAGGCGGTGACCCGCCCGGGCAGGGCGAGACCGGACAGCTCCGCCACCAGCGGGGCGGCGGCCTCGATGAGGCCGCAGAAGCGGGCGAACACAACGGCGTCGAGGTCGGCGTCGTTGCGGTGCTCGAAGATGGTCATTGACGATCCAAGGGGTAGATGTGTCGTGCTTACTGGGCGGGGCGATACGGGCGGCCGGCGGCCAGGGAGTCTGCGCCGATCAGCCGCAGCGCCGGGAGGCAGCCTCGGCTGCTCTGGTCGCGGGTCAGCTGGCTGTTCATCCCTGGCGGGGCGAACTGCGATTCGTTGGCGGGCCGCACCAGGTCGAGCGGACGGCGCGGCCTGCGCCCTCGCGACGACCGCTCCGCATGGGGCGAGGGCGCACCCCCAAGGAGAGCTTCGGCTGGTTCTAGATCAGGCTGCTGATCAGGGCGCGCGCGTCGTCGCCGTAGACCGCGGTGCGGCGAAGGCGGTCGAAGACGTCCCGGAAGCGGCTGACCGTCGCCGGGTCGGTGACGGTACGGGGGCCCGCGTACTGGTCGATCTCGACCCGGACCGAGTTGATGATGGTGAAGTCCCAGTAGGTGCGGACCAGGGTGCCAGCAGGGATGACGCCGAGGGTGAGGCCCGGGCGCTGGATGCACTCCAGCAGGTAGGTCAACTGCTCGCGGAGCACGGCCGCACCCGCGATGTCCGCCGTCAGGGCCCGCGCGCTCATGATGATCTCGAACTTGCGCTCTCCGTTGATGAGGTCGCGCCGGGCCATCCTCGCCTGGATGGCCGTCTCGATGTCCTCGTTGGAGACCGGGTAGAACTCGCCGGCGTGCTCGAAGACGGCGCGGGCGTAGTTCTCGGTCTGCAGGGTGCCGTGGACGATGCTGCCTTCGAACGACTGGACGATGTTGGCGGAGCGGTGCAGTTCCAGGAAGTCGTTCTGGATGGGCGCCAGCGCGGTGCTGGTGGGGTTCATGCCGTCTCCTTCTCTCGGGTGTCCTGCGGAGCAGGTCGTTGCGGAGTGGTCGGTCATCGGTGACTGGCCTGTTGCCGTAACCCGCCGGGAGGTCGGGCCTCGGACCTCGCAGGCAGGCGGAGGGCTGTCCGTCGTGCCGGGTCAGGTGGCCATCGCGGCTTCCGCCTTGGCGCGGGAGGCAGGGCGCCAGCGCCACGGGAAGGGCGGCAGGGGGGAATTGAGGATGGTGGCCAGCCTGCGGTCGGCCTCGTCCTGGAGTTCCGGGTCGATGCGGGTGTACTCGGCGAGGAAGAGCCACGCGCTGAGGGCGAAGACCGGGGTCATCGCGCGGTAGGTGCGGCCGTCGTCGACGGTGGTGACGTCGTGACCGTAGGCGGCGATGAACTCGTCGAACTCCTTGCCCGGCGTGGCGAAGATGTCGCGCCTCCACCCAGCGGCGGCCTGGTCCCACGCTCCGGGCCCGATCGCCGTTCGCTCGAAGTCGATCAGGGCGGGACCGCGGGTGGTGATGATGCAGTTCGTCGGGGTGGCGTCGCCGTGGATCACGCACATCGGGCCGGGCGGCGTGGCGCGCCAGGTGGCCCGGGCGGCGGCCAGCAGAGCGCGCAGGTGCTGTTCCTGGTCGGAGGACAGCGTGCCCGGGGGCAGGTCCCTGATGCGCTGGGACAGCGCACTGAACGGGTTTAACTTCGGCAGACCCAGGCCCGCGGGGATAGCCAGCCGGTGCAGCCGCTGCAGGACGTCCGCGAGGTCAGCCGGATGGGGCGCGCGGTCGCCGAGGTCCTCGACGAAGGTGACCTGGAGGTGGTAGCGGCCGGAGTGCACGAGTGGGTAGGCGGAGGTGCCGGCCGGGCGCGGAGCCTGGATGCCGTTACGCAGCAGCCATCGCGCAATCCGCGTTTCACGCAAGGCCGTTTCGGCTTCGGTGCCCGGACGCCAGACCTTGGCGATGGCCCCCGACTCGGGCAAGCGCCAGGTGTGGTGGGGGCCGCCCTGCAGCAGAACGGCTCGGCGCGGGTCGAGGCCCTGGCGCCAGGCCGTCGCGACGACGGCGGCGCAGCTTTCGTCGGGTTTCACAAAGCTCCGATCAATCAAGGAAGTTGGCGCTGCAGCGGAAGCGGGGCGGTGCTGCCTGACCCCTGCTGGGGTGGGCCTGGTCGGGCGGTGCTCTGAGGTGTGCGAGGCAGCGGCAGTCGGACCGCCCTGGTGCCCCGGTGCCGGCAACGCCCCATGGGCAGCGGCCGGCACCGGGAGGCTTTACGGGCCGAACTGATATCCAGCGGCCATGAGCTGGGATCGAGCAACGCTCACGGCCTCCGCGAGGCGGTAAGGGTCGGTGAGTACCGCCGGGCGGCCGGGAAGCGCCCTCGGCAGGTACAGCCAGTCCCGTCCGTCCGCACGGCGGCTAGGCGGAGGGCACTTGACCATCCGGCTCCCGTCGAGCAGTTCGGCACCGGGGCCCTGCCACACCGCAGGGGCGATGGGCACGAGGACCTCGACAACGCCCTTCGAATGGTTGACGAGCACCGGCCCGACGAGGCTGGGGGCGTTGCCGGCCAACGCACGAACGGCGGCTCGGCCCAATGCTTCCGGAAGCTGTACCACGACGAAGCCGTTGCCGACCGGGATGGGGACCGCGCGACCCTCCGCCCACACCCTCCAGGTCGCCTCCGGGTCGCGGGTGTGCCCGCCGAGCCAACGCATGCCCTCGATCACCTGGCGCATGAGTGTGGTTGGGACAATCGCGGCAGTCGTCATCGTGCTCTCCGTGCCTGGTCGTTGGAGTCATTTGCTCGCGGTTCCGGCGGTCGCGGCCCGCGCTGGCGAGCGTCCGAAGTGCAGGGGGAACTGCCCGGCTACCCCGTCGCCGGAGAAGAAACGGGAACGGCCGGGCAGGCGGCATCTGCCCTGCTGGCGTGAGGGCTTCGGAAGGTGGAGGCCAGCAGGGCCGGTCCCGTCGTACGGGGCCCCACACGCCTGCCCAGACCCGTGTTCCCTGCGGCGGGCGTGAAGGGGCCCTGGAAGCGGTGAGCTTGCACGCCCCTGCGACGGGGTGGTGCTCTTCCGCAACTCGCCCCAACACGACTCGGGGCAGGGGTTCTGGTGTGCAGTGGCGCCAGTGCATTGAGGCGCCGGGTGCAGGTGGGGACTATGAGCTGTCGGTCACGTGAGGCAGTGTGCTGGTGGCCGGCGGCAGGTCCGGCGCGAACACGGGCCCGGTTGCGGCGAACTGGCTCGGCACGTCGTGGACGGCGGCCTGGCTGAGCAAGCCGACGACGGTGACGTGCCCGGCCGCGATCACCGCGGCCACGCCCCTGCGGCGAAACCACCCGGACCGGGGCCTGGACGGCGCGGCGGGAGCACGGGGGGCATGTAACCGTGGTTCGTTGTGCGGGCGCAACGGCTCCGCCACGACCATGGCGTCGGGTTGGTTCACGGATAACCCGTGCCGAGGGCCGCATTCGAACCAGACGACCTTCGTGCCGGTACGTCTGTCGACCTTCGCACCCCAGGCATTGGACAGAGCCTTGACCAGATTGAGGCCCTGGCCGTTGGTCACCTCCTCACCGAAGTGCTCTCGCACGAGAGGCATTTGATCGCTCTCGTCGGCGACTTCGACGCGGACTGCGGTGCCGGTCCAGGTCGCGGCGACGGTCGCGGCCTTGCCGGTGTGGATGACCGCGTTGGCGATCACCTCACCGGCCAGCAGCCTGACGTCTTCGATCCGGTCGGGGGGCAGAGGGAGGCCCCAGCGGCCGATGCCGACGAGGAGGGCCTGCCGCGTCGCGGCGGCGCCTTCCGGGGTCGGGGCTACGTGCAGAACCAGCCGAAGGGGCTGGCGTGGTGCTAACGGTGCGCCCAGGTGTGGGGCAGGGCGCAGTGACTCATTCATGGGAAACCCCCGGTGAGCACGGCGATAGCGATGGATCACCGAGACCGTGACACAGGCCACTGACGGTGAGTGCGCTGCTACAGTCTCGCACTCGGAACTGAATTGCAACAGGTGTCGTCACCGTCAATTGACGGTAGTGCGCGGCTGGCGCTTCCCAGGCAGGGACGGCAGACTTGACGCGGCATCAGTGACAGCTGATAGGGGTGTGGCATGGACGAAGAGGCCGCGAACGAAGAGCAGGACGAGCGCCCCGCCGGCGTGCCGTTCCTCCGGCATCTCCTCGGCGGCAGGCTGAGGAGAATCCGCGAGCGAAACCGGCTCACCCGTGAGCAGCTCGGGGACGCCCTCGGCCTTTCGGCCGCGATCGTCCGTCGCCTGGAGACCGGTCGGAACATCATCAAGGTTCACGACGTGAACTCGTGGGTCACGCAGTTCAACCTGGACCAGGCCACCGCGAACTCGCTCAGGGAGATGGCCAAACAGAGCAAGGAGCACGGCTGGTGGACGGACGAGGACATGCATCCCTCGTTCAGCGCCCTGGTTGAGGCAGAGAGGCTGGCCAAGCTCATCAAGAACTGGGAGCCCAACATCCTGCCGGGCTTGTTGCAGACCGCCGCCTACACCGAGGCGGTCATCTCCCGTGAGCGCTTCCTGTTGAAGGCCGACAATCCGCTGCCGCTCGAAAAGGTCGTCGAACGCACCGAGCTGCGCAAGCAGGTGTTGTTCGGCGAGAGGGCGCCGCAGGCCCGGTTCATCGTCGGCGCGGGCGCGCTGCGCATGCTCGTCGGTGACCCCGAGGTGATGCGGGGCCAGCTGGAGCATCTGATCGCGGTGTGCGAGCAGGACAACGTCACGATCCAGGTGCTTACGGAGGAGTCCGGCTACCACGTCGGAGCAGCTGGTTCCTTTGCCACCTACCTGTTCAGCGACCTGCCTGGCGATGGTGTCGTCTACACCGAGCAGAACCTGACATTTGCGGACCGTCTCTCGAATCTCAACCGTCGCAACCGCCAGTTTGAGGTCCTTATGTCCCAGGCGCTCGACCCGGCGGCGACCCGGTCATACTTGCAGGCAACCCTGACGAACAAGACGAGTTGGGGACAACTGGAAGGATGACCATGCAAGACGGCACCACCCTCGACCAGGGCGGGTACCGCTGGGCCAAGTCCAGCTACTCGGCCGGCGAAAACGGCAACTGCGTCGAGGTCGGCCGGACCCCGGCTGGCGCCATCCCGGTGCGCGACACCAAGCAGGACCGACGCGGCCCGGTCCTGGAGTTCACCCCCGCGGCGTTCCAGACCTTCCTCGATGCCGTCAAGGCGGGCGAGTTCCCGGTTCAGCTGTAACGAGTGAATGAGAGGTGGGTGGACCCTGGCGAAAGAGCCGCCGGGGTCCACCCACCTCTTCCATACCACCTGGGCACGACAATGAACGCACATGGCCCCACGACAATTCCGGCAAGCCCACCTTAACCGTCAACTGACGCGTGGCTGCTTGCGGCAGGGAAGGCCGACCGGCAGCTGGCATCTCAGTCGCCGCGCTCAGGACGCCGCCGTACGTCGCCCACTACCTCGGCCTGATCGGAGCCTGATTATGTCCGACTTCTACTGCGAGCAGGCATTGAACGGCCTCACCCCCATTGAGGTCGTCCACGAGACGGACCGGGTGCTTGCCTTCAAGCACACCCGCCCGTCGTACCCGGTGCACATCGTCGTGGTGCCCCGCCAGCACATCCCCTCGCTGGTGAACCTCGGCGACGGCGGCGAGGACCTGCTGTTGGAGGTGCTGCGGGTCGTCCGGCTGGTCGCCGCGCAGGTCGCCGCCGAGCACGGCGCCGCCTCGGTGGTCACCAACGAGGGCAACTACCAGGAGAGCAAGCACATGCACTGGCATGTGATCAACCGTGGCGACCTGCCGGAAGGTCTCGCCTGACGTCCTGAACGCCGCGACGCCCGTCAACAATTGTTGACGGGCGTCGCAAGCCTACGGCCAGCACCGCTCCAGCTCGGGAGCCAGCGCCACCAGCTCGACGCCGACCTCCTCGGCCTGCCCGAGCCGGTCGGCCTCGGGCAGCAACAGCAGCCCGATCGTGCGGGCCGAGATCATGGAGACCTCGCCACTGCGGTCGTTGTTGCCCTCGATCCACATGGCGTGCCGCAGTGCGTCGGCCGTGACCGCCAGGTTGCCCCACCGGCGCCAGGTCCAGGCGAAGTCGCCGTCCGAGCGAGTTGCCCGCCATGTCCCAGCCGCCATCGCCGTCCGCAGGTCCCGCACCGCGCCGGCCAGCTCGGTGATCGGCCGACCGTCATCCGCCAAGGCTTCGGCCAGCAGCCCCTGGTTGAACTGCTTGGGGTCGCCGTCGAGCCTCCACTGTCCTGCGACTGACTGCTGTAGATGTCGCCAGTCGGACCATCTGACCTGGGAACGTGCCAGCTTCCTTCGGCACAGCCAGGACCGGACGGACGAGTGTTGTTGTCACATACGTACGGGGTGGGGCTCCAGCGCGGCCGCATGGAGCGGCAGCCGGGCGGTTGCGAGAGCCCTGGGCGCGGGATGCCCTGCCGAATAGAGCTCGGCAGGGCATCCCGCCATGAGCGCGTCGGTCTGGCGATCTCTTCGCCGAGGATCGCGACGATCACACGTCCTGGGACTGCACCCTGGGGAGCGGCTCAAGTACGCCTTCGCCCACACACCCGCCGTGCTCGGCCAGCTGGTCATTGTCTCCGCCCGCCCGGCGACGCGGTTCGTCCTCGACGGCACCCGCCCGCGCACGGCGTCGTCCCCGCTGGCCCTGGTACGAGGCCGGAGGGGACGGCGGAGTTGCTCAGCTGAGGGGTGCCCAGAACTGGGAGTTCGAGCTGCTGTACTGGTTGAGGACCACGTTGGCGCCCGCGGTGGGGCTCGTCCGGTCGAGAGCCAGGCTGCCCATCGGGTGGGTGATCCTCAGGGTTCCGTTGCTCTTGGTGACCTTCCACTTCTGGTTGCTGTCGGCGGGGTTGTACGCCGTGACGATGACCGTGCTGCCCACGTTCACGGGGGAGGGGAGGGTGAGGGCGAGCGGTTGGGGGCAGCCGTCGGTGATCCGCACGGTGCCGTCTGCGTTCGCGTCGATCCTCCAGCGCTGCCAGCTGCGGGTGGTGTCGAGGGTGCCGAGGCTGGTGCTGGAGCCACTGGGGGCGGTGCACGAGCCGTTCACCTCCAGCGCCAGGCCGCTGCCATCGGTGAGGCTGTGGTACTTGCCGTCGCCGACGATGGTGGGCCCGTAGTCAATGGTGTGCGGGTTCAGCTTCCCGAGCGCCGTGCTGTCGGTGGACAGGGGCGGATTCGCCGCCGGGCGGGTGGTGTTGAAGTAGGCGGAGAAGGTCGGGGGCTTCTGCGCGGTGATCGCGGTGATGCTCGCGTTCCAGTTGGTGTCGACGGTGCGCCAGAGGTCGAGGAGGGAGCCGGCGACATTGCCCTCCACCACGTCGCCGACGCCCCAGTTGTTGCCGTAGGTGAAGGTGGTGCTGTTCCCGCTGCCCGAGACGGTGCGGGAGTCGCCGAGTACGTAGGCGGCCGAGGCGGTGGCGAAGCCCTCCGACCACGCGCACCCGTCCGAGCTCGCGTACGAGACGTAGTGGGGTTGGCAGTTGACGCCGGACGGCATCAGTCCGTTGTACATGCGGTGCATGAGGAAGTGGCTGGCCTCGTGCAGGATGACGTGCTCGGAGTCGGCGTCGGCGCCGTAGAGAAAGGCGCTGTTGGAGCTGGGGTCGTACGCCGCGGAGCCGGAGGCGTCCACCCAGTAGACCGTGAGCGGGGTGCAGGCTTGGCTGTTCGTCTCGTTGGTGGACCAGCAGAGGCTATTGGGGTTATTGCGGTTCGACCACAGGAGGTAGATGGTGTCGAGGACGTGCCAGGCCCTGGACGTGGAGGCCGGGGGCTTGGCCGTGCCGATGTTCCTGTTGCCGGTGACGTTGGAAAGGGCCGGCAACTGCATGGTGTAGATCTGATTGCTGTTGTCGGCGACCCACCACAGATTGCTGACGGAGGCCCATGCCTTCACCCACACGGTGCTCAGCGAGGTGGTCGTGGTGGGCGTGTAGCAGAGGTTGTAGCTGCCGTCGGCGGCGGTGTGCCCCACGACGTTCAGTGCGTGCGGCGAGTCGGTGCTCTTCTCTGCGCCCCACAACTCGACGACGGCGTAGCGCAGCGGCTTGGTGCGAGTGGGCTTGGCCGTTCCGTCCTCGGCGGACTGGTAGTCGTACTGGATCGCGCCGCTGATGCAGATCGGGGTCGCCGCCCGCGCGGCGGTGGCCGTGAGCGGGACGGCGGCCACGGCGGCGACGAGGGCCACGGCCAGGGCAACGGCTCGGAACGACAGCCGCAGTCGGATGGTCAAGATGATTCCTCCCAGTTGTGTCCAGCTGAAAGCGCTGCGCACCCCGGCGCGGGAGATGGCGGCGGTTCGAGGCCGCACCCAACACCGGGACGCTCCAAAGCTGCTCGCCATCAACCGGACTGGGGTGTTCCCAATGGTCAATGGCGAGGCCGCCTCCTGGCAGGGCGCACGACCGAGCGCGCGGAAGCGCAGTGGGTAGTGAATGCACGTCATGTGCACGCGACCGGTCCCGCCCCGACCTGGACACCGGCCGTGGAGCCGGACGGCTCCGTGTGCGATAGCGCCTGGGTCGCAGAGCTTGGCGGTGATGTCCTGAAGGGCTGGCCGAAGGGCACGCGGCTGATCGTTCGCACGGAACGGCCGCACCCCGGCGCCCAGGGTGGCACGGTCGGCGACGGCGACACCAACGGCGGCAAGTTGGGGCTCTACCACGGACGCGAACGCCAGGGGGCGCGTTCGCCGAACCAGCGCGCGCCCCTAGGGCGCCGGGCGCGCGCCGAGCGTCAGTCGGTCGGCGGGGTGATCTGCTGGCTCCTCCTTGCACGGCCAAGGCCGCTCCGCTGTGCAGCGCGCGAGTGGGCGCGCGGTTCGCGGCGTGCCTCCCTGTCCTTGGGGGGTACCAGGGAGCGGCCAGGTCCCCGGCCCCCTTCCGCGGCCCAGTATCCGGAGCCGGCCGCCCGCCTCAAGGGCGCTGCGCGTGGCTTCGCCACCGGCCTGCGGCCGGCCCTTGACCCGGACGGCCTCTTTGCCCCGGACCCCAGGCAGCTATCAGGGGGACGGGGGAGGTGTGTATGGGCTGTTCAGCTGCACCGCCGTGCCTTCCGCACGACACAAAACGATCATGAATCCGCCCGGCCGGAGAGGGGCGGGGCCATCGAGTTCAGTTGACCAAAAACCCTCGTTGAGGTATTATTGTTCTTGTTGGGAGGGGATGGCACCCCCGCCCAACAGGCAGAGACCATGCACCTGTTGGAGGATTTGTGGCCACCGTACTTGCCCCCGCTGAGCTGCTGGACGACGAGACCTTCTCGCCGGAGTCGATCGAGCTGGCGGACGCGATCGAGACTGAGTCCGTTGAGGAAGGCGCCGACTCGGGGGAGTCCTCGGCGAAGATCCTTCTCGAAGGGGTCGACCCGGCCGAGCTGATCTTCACGCGCAACGTCCGCAAGGCCGAGCTGACGCCCGACTTCGTCGACTCGATCGCGGAGCACGGCCTGTTCCAGCCGATCATCGCGACCCCCTATGAGACCGGGATCGCGATCATCCTGGGCAACCGGCGAGCCAAGGGCGCGATCGAGGCGGGCCGGACCGTCGACGTCATCGTGCGCAACGACCTGAGCGCCGAGGAAGCGCGGATCATCGCGCAACTCATCGAGAACATGCACCGCGAGGACATGCGCGAGAGCGAGATCGCGGATGCCTATGCACAGCTCTCCATGGAACTCGGTCTCGATGCCGACCAGATCGCCGCGCGGGTCGCGCAGGACCCGAAGAAGGTCAGGGCCTCGATCGCGTTGGCGGCGATGCCGAAGAGCGCGCGGCAGGCCGTGGACCACGGCGAACTCACGCTGGAGGACGCCGAGAAGCTGGCCGAGTTCGAGAGCGACCCGAAGGCCTACAAGCGGCTGCTCGACACGATCGAGCGGGGCGGAAAGCTGGAATGGGCCCTCAAGAACGAGAGGCGCAAGGCAGTGACGGCCGTGCTGCGGAAGGAGACCACCCAGGCCCTCAAGACGGCCGGTGTCCGGATGGTCGGCGAGCCGTACGGGTTCGGGTGGAACGGGTCGAAGGAGGTCGGCCTTGACCGTCTCGCCGATGCGGACGGAGTGGTCCTGACTCCGGAGAGCCACAAGGGTTGCCCCGGTAACGCGGCGTTCTTCCACGAGAACACGCCCGGTGACGTGAAGGCGAGGTTCCTTTGCCGTGACCCTCACCAGCACGGCCACCACGTGTCCGGCTCCTACTCGTTCCTCAGTCCGGAGGAGCAGGCCGCCAGGGCAGCGGCCGAGCAGGCTGATCGCGAGCGTCAGGAAGGGCTGGCGATCGCTCGGGAGATCCGGCACGAGTTCATCCAGGAACTCTGCCGGTCCAAGAAGGTGCCGAAGGGGCTGACCAAGCGGGTGCTCGGGCTCCTGTACAAGCTCGGGGCGGACGAGACGAGCCCTGAGGTGCTGGAGTTCCTCAAGGCGCCGGGCGACGACGACCGGAGCGCGCGGTACGGCCGATTCGTCGGACGTACGGCTGAGGCCCGGCTGCCGCTGGTGCTGCTCGCCAGCGTCGCGGTCAGGGCTGAGCGCCACGTGAGCGACGCGGTTCGCGGCTACGGGAAGAAGTGGGCCGCCCTCGCTTGGTTCGAGCTCCTCACCGACTACGGCTACGAACTGAGCGAGCCCGAGATCGAGTTGGTCGACACACTCCGGGCGAAGATCGCCGCAGCCGAGGCGCGGGCGGCGGCCGAGGCGGAGGCCGCCGCCGAGGAGGACGAGGACCAGGAGGACGAGGACGGCCAGGAGTTGACGGCGGAGGACGAGGAGGCAGCCGCAGACGCCGAGGAGGAGGACCAGGACGGCGAGGAGCTGACGGCCCAGGCCGAGGACCAGGAAGATGCGTTGGACAGGTACCTCGCGATCGTGAAGGACGACGAGTCCAACGACCCGGCCAGCGAGGACACGGGGGAGCAGACCGAGGACGCCGACGACTGGGAAGCCCGTTACCCGGAGATCAACGAACCGATCGCGGCCTGAACGCCGGGAGGGGTGACACCCTCCCCGCCACGCCGGGGGTGTCCGATGGCACCGGACACCCCCGGCCCCGCAGACCACACCACCCACGCCGGAGGCCCGCATGCACCTGTACCTCGCCACCACCGACGACCCGCCGCCCACCGTCCGGACTGATCTCGCCGTTCACCTCACTGGCCGCCACGAGACGCACGCCGTGCTGCTCGCCCGGACGATCCTGATGACCATGCCCTCCGCCCGCATCCGCCTGGCCCACCCGCAGCCCGCCTACGAGGCGTACGCCGCGTGGTCGGGTGCCGCCGACCAGGCCGCCGAGCTGTTCGCGCGGGTGCGGTCCGGCGTCGTCCCGGAGGCCGAGGGCCAGATATCCGGGCACCTGCGCTTTGACGCCCCGATTCGCCCGGCGGTCGTGGAGACGCTGCCCGCGAGGATCAGCCCGACGCGCGCGCCGCAGCTGCGGGTCAGCATCGGCGGCCTGCTGACGATCGTCACCGACATGGACGCCTTCACCAGTCAGCTCAACCTGTGGACCACGGCCTACCGGCACGCTGCGCGCCGCTGGCGCAAGCTGCCCGACATCGAGGAACTGGCCGCCGGGAAGGTGCCGACCTTCGAGGACGCCGAGGCCCCCGTGCTCGCCGGGGCGGCGGCATGAGTAGCGCCCGGCCGACCGGCCCGCAGTACGTCACCCTGGTCACCGAAGGCGGCTACCGGATGCACGCCACCGTCACCCTGGACTGGGAACACGGTGCCGCCCTGTACCGCGTTGCGGAACTGTGCGGCACCATCACGGTCGCGTGGGATTCGACGGACTACGACCGGAACTGCTGCGACAGCGATGCGATGGAGGTGACGTTCGGCAGGCCGTCGCCGAGCCCCTTTCGTTGGCGCTTCGAGGACGCCCCGACCGTGTACGGCGTCATGCTCGCCGGGCGGGCGAACTTCCACGCGGAGCGGATGAGCCCGACGAGTCCGTGGTGGCTGTCCGTCCGCAGAGCGGTCGGTGCCGCCGACGACGCAGAGGCTCCGGACGGCACCCGCCGTAGGACCGCCGCCATCGTCCACACACTCACCCACCACATGCTCACCCGGCCCTGGGCGGCTGAACTGCGCCGGGTGCACGACCGGCGGCACGCCCCCGCCCGGTACCGCCGTCACCAGGAAGCTATCCGGGAGTTGGAGGCGGAGTTGGCCACCCTCCAGGAGAAGGTGAGCACAGAGCAGGCGGGGGCCGCAGTCCAGGCCGCCTTGATCGCGGAGGCCGCCACCGGTGCGGGCCCCGTGGCCGCGCTGCCCGCGCCGGTGGCGGAGCCCCAGCCGCTCGCCGCCTGACCCGGCGGCCCGGACCGGCGGCCGGCACCGAGGGGGAGGGGCATCGAGCCCCTCCCCCTCGCGCGCGCCCACCGGTCCGGGCAGGCCACCTGCCGCGCCCACCCCACCGTCGCCCGAAGCGCCCGCCAGCGCCGGGCACGTACGCTGATGAGAACCACCCGCGCCCGCCCCGCGCGAAGACGAGGAGCACCACCGATGCACGACCCCGCCACCCCGGAGAGCCGCCGCCGTGCGCTGTCCTCCGCCCTGGGCTCCGTCCAGGCCGAGGGGCTCACCCCCAGCGCGGACTACGCCGCCGACGCGGAGGAGTACGCCACCGGACAGATCTCCGCCGACGAACTTGTGGCCCGCGCCGAGGCCCGCCACCGCGCTCCGGACGCCGAGCAGGCGACATCCTGACGATGGTCGACCCCTACCTCGACCCGGACAGCGGCGTCCTGCGCAACAAGCTCGGCATCACCGACCCCCAAGCCCTCGCCGCCGCGGAAGCCGACATCACCGCCGCCCGCCTCACCCGTCTCGCCGAGCGACCGCTCCCCGGTGCCTACGACCTGGCGCACCTCCAGGCGTTCCACCGGGAGATCTTCGGCAGCATCTACCCGTGGGCCGGCCAGATCCGCTCCGTCGAGATCGCCAAGACGGACCGGTTCTGCCTCGTCCGCATGATCCCCGGCTTCGCGGACGACATCTTCGGCCGCCTCGCCCGACGCCAGGACTACCTCCGCGGGCTCGACCGCGACGGCTTCCTCGATGGCCTGGCCGACCTCTACGGCGACGTCAACGCGCTGCACCCCCACCGCGAGGGCAACGGCAGAGCGCAGCGGGCGTACCTCGGCCAGCTAGCTGCCGACGCTGGACACCCGATCGACTGGACCCGGCTCGACCCCGAGCGCAACATGCTCGCGTCCATCGCCAGCCTCAGCGGCAACAACGGCCCGTTGCGCTCGATGCTCTCGGACCTCACCGTCGACCAGCCGGCACCGAGGGCCCGCGCGGCCACCACGACCAGCGAGACCGTCAGGGCAACCCCGACGCCGACACCGGCACCGGTGATCCAGCCCCCGCCACCGGTCCAGCCGGCCAACCAGCCGACCATCCGGCACTGATCCCGGAAACGATGGCGGCCGGTGGACACCCCCGCGGAAGCGGGTTGGCACGGTCCACCGGCCAGAGACCACAGCACCTCCGCGAACGCGGTGGAGCATGCGGACCTCCAGGGTAGAGCACCAGCCGAAGGGCCCAGGGGCTCGACGGCGAACCTGGTGGACAGCCGGCTTCGGCGGTGGTGGTGGTCGCCGCCGGGGGCGGCGGGGTTCGGGCGCGCCTTCGGCGTGGCTGCCTTTTCTGGTCCGGGCGCCCCGCTGCGCGGTTCCCCCGGCCCCCCTTCGCGGCCCAGTATCCGGAGCCGGCCGCCCGCTTCAAGGGCGC
>NZ_JBHTRF010000066.1:0-50360 GCF_042796115.1 Kitasatospora sp. NPDC056446
CCCCGGGAGATGTCTCCCGGGGGTGTCACCCCGCCCGCGGCGGCAGCGGCGGGCGCCGCAGGTCCGGCCGGGGCGTGGACTCCGGCGGGGGTACGGCGGCCGGGGCGTCCTCCAGCAGTTCCAGGGCCAGCTGGACGGCGGCGACCAGTTCGGGGTGACGCCCCCGCGCCCAGTCCCGGGGGCTGCGCAGCACGTGGACGTCCGGCTCGACGCCCCGGTTCTCCACCGACCAGCCGAGCCCGCCGTCGAACCAGGAGGCGTTCTTCGGCACCGAGATCTGGGTGCCGTCGCCGAGGGTGTGCCGTCCGGACATGCCGACCACCCCGCCCCAGGTGCGGTTGCCGATCACCGGGCCGAGCCCGAGCAGCTTGATGGCCGCGATGATCACGTCCCCGTCCGAGCTGGTGGCCTCGTCGGCGAGGGCGACCAGTGGGCCGCGCACGGCGTGCCGCGGCCAGCGGACCGGTTGGCGGTCCCGGGTGAAGTCCCAGGCCAGGACGTGCCGGGTGAGTTTCTCCAGCACCAGTTCGGAGACGTTGCCGCCGGCGTTGCCCCGGACGTCCAGCACCAGCGCGGGCTTGTCGAGTTCGCGCCGCAGGTCCCGGTTGAACTGCGCCCAGCCGGAGCCGCCGAGGTCCGGGATGTGCAGGTAGCCGCACCGGCCGTCGCTGAACTCCCGTACCAGGGAACGGCGTTTGGCGACCCAGTCCTGGTAGCGGATGGGCCGTTCGTCGGTCAGCGGGGTGACCGCGATCCGCCGCACCGGGCCGTCCGGGCCGCTGCGCAGGGCCAGTTCGACGGTGGTGCCGCCGGTGCCGGCGAGCAGCGGCAGCGGTCCGCGCACCGGGTCGAGCGGGCGGCCGCCGACGGCGAGCAGTTCGTCGCCGTCCCGGACGCCCTGGGCGGCGAGCGGGGCGCGGGCGCGGGGGTCGGAGGACTCGCCGGGCAGCACCCGGTCGACGAGCCAGCGCCCGTCGGGGGAGCGGTGGGCGTTGGCGCCGAGCAGGCCGAGCGGCTGCTGGGCGAGGGAGGGGCCTTCGGCGCGCCGGGACGGGGTGACGTAGGCGTGCGAGGTGCCGAGTTCGCCGAGGAGTTCGCGCAGCAGGTCGGCGAAGTCGTCGGGTGAGCAGACGCGTTCCAGCAGCGGCTCGTACTGGGCGACCAGGGCGGGCCAGTCCAGTCCGGACATCCGCTCGTCCCAGAACTGGTCCCGGACGATCCGGGCGGCCTCGTGGTACGCCTGGCGCCATTCGGCGGCGGGGTGCACGGTGTGGGTGATCCGGCGCAGGTCGACGGTGGTGCCGGCGGAGGGGGCGGCGACCGGGAGGACCCGGAGCGTCCCGGCCGAGTAGACCGCGATCGAGCCGCCGTCGCCGGAGACCGCGTAGCCGTCGAGCTTGTCCACGAGCGTGCTGCGGGTGCCCCGGGCGAGGTCGAAGTGCTCCAGGGAGGGGCGGCCCGAGGTGTCCTCCGGGCCGGCGAAGGTCTGGCCGAGGGTGCCGGAGATCGGCCAGCGCAGCCAGACCAGGCCGCCGCGCACCGCGTCGGTGGCCGAGTACTTGGAGGCGATCACCGGGAACTGGAGCAGCCGCTCGCCGATGCCCTCCGGTTCGACCCGGACGGTGCCGTCGCCGTCGCCGTCCGCGCGCGGGGCGCCGTCCTCGACCGGTGCGGCGAACGGCGACGGCGTGTCGGCGGTGAGCGGGACGAGGTAGGGGCGGCAGCCGACCGGGAAGGAGAGGTCGCCGGTGTGCACGTCGTGGACCGGGTCGAAGCCGCGCCAGGACAGGAAGGCCAGGTAGCGGCCGTCCCGGGTGAACACCGGCTGCTCGTCCTCGAAGCGGCCGTCGGTGACCTCGGTGACCGCGGCGGGGGCGTCGGTGCGGGTGAGCCGGATCCGGCGCAGTGAGCGCCCGGCGGCCGGCTGGGACCAGGCGATCCAGTGCGAGTCGGGGGAGAACCGGGCGCTGGAGACCGGCCCGTACTCGGAGGCGGCCAGTTCGCGGACCTCGCCGTCGGCGGCGGAGACCAGCAGCAGCCGGCCGTCGGAGGAGACGGCGGCGAGCCGGCTGCCGTCGGGGGCGGCGGTGAGTTCCAGGACGCGGCCGAGCCGGCCGGCGGCGATCACCCGGTGACGGTGCGGCAGCCCGCCCCCGTGCCCGGGTCTCCCGTGGACGCCCTGCTGCCCGGGGGTGCCTTCGGGGCCGGGGTTGACCTGCTGCCCGGGGGTGTCCTCGGGATCCGGGTGGCCCCGGCGTCCCGGGGCGCCCTCGTGCCCGGGCAGCGGCACCACCTCGATCGCGTCGGCGCCCTCGGCGTCGGTGATCCAGGCGGCCTCGCCGGTGTGGCCGAGGATCACCGGCAGCCGGGTCCGTACGCCCGGGGTGTCGGCGAGGGCGCGGGCCGGGCCGTCCTTGTGGGTGAGCCAGTACTGGCTGCCGCGCACGGTGATCACCCCGGCCCGGCCGGTCCGGTCGCAGGCGAGGTCCTTGACCTGGGCGGCGGCGCCGACCTGGTACGGGCGGCGTCCGGCCCGGGCGCCGCCGAGCGGGACGCGCAGCCGGCGCGGGGCGGGGGCGTCGAGGCCGTCGAGCAGCCAGAGGTCGCCGGCGTGCTGGTAGACGATCCGGGTGCCGTCGGTGGCGGCCTCGCGGGCGTAGTAGGAGGCGTGGTCGGTGTGCCGGCGCAGGTCGGTGCCGTCGGGGCGGCAGGAGTAGAGGTTGCCGATGCCTTCGTGGTCGGAGAGGAAGGCGATCCGCTCGCCGAGGGCTCCGGTGACCGGCATGGGGGAGGCGAGGTGCCCGGTGTGGTCGGGCAGGATCCGTTCGCCGTCGGCCCAGAGCCGCCCGACGGCGCCGCCCCGGTAGCGCTTCCAGGCGGCGGGTTCGTGTGGGGCGGTGCCGGTGAGCAGCACGGTCCGCTCGCGGCTCATCTGGGCGTCGCCGACCGGGCCCCAGGGCATCCGGCGGCCGGGGGAGCCGTCCGGGGGCAGGGCGTGCGCCCAGGTGTAGTGGCCGAAGGGCTCGTGGAAGGAGGTGACGGCGAGTACCTCGCCGTCGGGCAGCCAACCGCGCACCCGGGTGTCGGGGCTGCCCCAGAAGCTGAGCCGGCGCGCCTCGCCGCCGTCGACGGGGGCGGTCCAGACCTCGGGGGTGAGGCTGGTCCAGCCGGTCCAGGCGAGGGTGGCGCCGTCGGGGGAGAAGCGGGGGTGGCTGACCCGGCTGCGGTCGCAGGTGACCCGCCAGGCCCGGCCGGTGACGGTGGCGGCGGCGTCCAGCGGGGCGATCCAGACGTCGTCCTCGGCGGTGAAGGCCAGCAGGCCGCCGTGCAGGTGGGGGTGGCGGAGGTAGCCGGGCGGGGTCACCCCTCCATCCTTCGACGGGGTGTCACACCCGGCAACCGGGGGAGGGGCCGCCGCTCGCCCGTCCGCCTCCGGGGCAGGCCCGAACCGGTCTGGACCATTGACACCGTACGGCCGGATCCACTTCAGTGGTCTAGTCCAACTAGGGTGCCAGGCCGGGCCGTTCCCCCCACTGGCGCGAGCTCCGGCGTGCCCTCGGACGTCCCCCACGAACCGTGCCACCGCAGGAGCGCCCGCATGCGCAGAACCACGCCCCCACGCCGCCGTGCCGCCCTGGCCGCCGGCACCGCCTCCGCCGTCGCCGCGGCCACCCTGGTCGGCGTCACCCTCGGCCTGGCCCCCACCGCCTCGGCCGGCGAGTTCCTGGTCAACGGCGGCTTCGAGACCGGCTCGCTCGGCCCCTGGAGCTGCAGCGGCGGCCTCGGCAGCGTCGTCACCAGCCCGGTCCACAGCGGCAGCCGCGCGCTCGCCGCCGCGGCCTCGGCCGGCGACACCGCCCAGTGCGGCCAGACCGTCACCGTCGCCCCCAACACCACCTACACGCTCAGCGCGTACGTCAACGGCTCGTACGTCTACCTGGGTGTGGACGGCGGCGGCCCCAGCACCTGGACGCCCGGCACCGGCGGGTCGTACCAGAAGCTCAGCGTCGCCTTCACCACCGGCGCCACCCAGACCAGCGCCACCGTCTACACCCACGGCTGGTACGGCCAGGGCACCTACTACGCGGACGACATCTCGCTGGACGGCCCCGGCGCCCCCAGTCCGACGCCCACGCCCACCGGGAGCGCCTCGCCGACCGCCACCGCCTCGCCGACCGCGACCCCGACCGGCACCCCGACCGGCACCCCGACCGGGACCCCGACGGGCACGCCCACCGGGACCCCGACGGGCACGCCCACCGGCACCCCGACCGGCACGCCCACCGGCACCCCGACCACCCCGGCCCCCGGCGGCCACACCCTGGTCGGCTACCTGCACGCCAGCTTCGCCAACGGCGCCGGCTACACCCGGATGGCCGACGTCCCGAACTCCTGGGACTTCATCAACCTCTCCTTCGGCGAGCCCACCTCCGTCACCTCCGGCGACATCCGCTTCAACCGCTGCTCGGCGACCGAGTGCCCGACCGTCGAGTCCGACGCCGACTTCAAGGCCGCCATCGCGGCCAAGCGCGCCCAGGGCAAGAAGGTGCTGATCTCGATCGGCGGCCAGAACGGCCAGGTCCAGCTGACCACCACGGCGGCCCGGGACACCTTCGTCAGCTCGGTCTCGGCGATCATCGACAAGTGGGGCCTGGACGGCCTGGACATCGACTTCGAGGGGCACTCGCTCTCCCTCAACACCGGCGACACCGACTTCAAGAACCCGACCAGCCCGGTCATCGTCAACCTGATCTCCGCGCTGAAGACCCTCAAGGCCAAGTACGGCCCGGGCTTCGTGCTGACCATGGCGCCGGAGACCTTCTTCGTCCAACTCGGCTACCAGTACTACGGATCCGGCCCCTGGGGAGGCCAGGACCCGCGGGCCGGGGCGTACCTGCCGGTCATCTACGCGCTGCGCGACGACCTCACCCTGCTGCACGTCCAGGACTACAACTCCGGCTCCATCATGGGCCTGGACAACCAGTACCACTCGATGGGCGGCGCCGACTTCCACGTCGCGATGACCGACCTGCTGCTCAAGGGCTTCCCGGTGGCCGGGAACACGGCCAACATGTTCCCGGCGCTGCCCGCCTCCAAGCTCGCCATCGGCATGCCGGCCACCACCAACGCGGGCAACGGCTACATCGCCCCGGCCGAGGTGGACAAGGCGCTGGACTGCCTCACCAAGCTCGCCAACTGCGGGACGTACGTGCCGCGTTCGGGCGCCCAGCCGAACCTGCGCGGGCTGATGACCTGGTCGATCAACTGGGACCAGTTCGGCGGCCGGGAGTTCTCCAAGAACTTCGACGGGTACTTCGGCCGCTGACCCGCTGACCCGCTGACCCGCTGATCCGCTGATCCGCTGATCCGCTGATCCGCTGATCCGGTGCGGTGCGGAGCCGTGCCGCGCTGTCTCCTACGGGAACCGTGCTTGAACCTCACACCGGTGTCAGGTCCAAGCATGGTTCCCATGGCGACCACACAGCTCCGCACCCCGGTACCCCCCACGTCCTTCCCGCTCCCCGCCCTGCTCGCCCTGGCCACCGCGGTCTTCGTCACCGCGCTCACCGAGACCCTGCCCGCCGGCGTCCTGCCGGGGATGGGCGAGGCCCTCGGGGTCAGCGAGTCGGCCGCCGGGCAGACCGTCACCGTCTACGCGATCGGGACCGCCGCCACCGCGATCCCGCTGACCGCGGCCACCGCCGGCTGGAACCGCAAGCGGCTGCTGCTCACCGCGATGGCCGGCTTCGCGGTGGCCAACACGGTGACCGCGGCCTCGACCAGCTACCCGCTGACGATGGCCGCCCGCTTCCTCGCGGGCGTCGCGGCCGGTCTCGCCTGGGCGCTGCTGGCCGGTTACGCCCGCCGGCTGGTGCCGGCCGAGCAGCAGGGCCGGGCGATGGCCGTCGCGATGGCGGGCGTGCCGGTGGCGCTGTCGCTGGGAGTGCCGATCGGCACGTTCCTCGGCCGGATGCTCGGCTGGTGGGTGCCCTTCCTGGCCATGACGGCACTGGCGGTCGGCGTGGTCGGGTGGATCGCGGCCCTGCTGCCCGGCCAGCCCGGGCAACCGGCCGGCGAGCGGGCGCCGGTCCGACGCGCGCTCACCGTGCCCGGCGTGCTGCCGGTGCTCGCCGTGACCGTGCTCTTCGTGCTCGCGCACACCATCCTGTTCACCTACATCGCGCCCTTCCTCGACCGGGCCGGCCTCGGTGGCGCCACCGGCACCGTGCTGCTGGTCTTCGGCCTGGCCTCGCTGGCGAGCATCTGGCTCACCGGCGCCCACATCCAGCGCCGGCTGCGGCAGTTGACGATCGGCGGCGCGCTGCTGGTCGCGGTGACGGCGGGCGTCCTCGCGGTGTGGTCCGGCAGCGCGCCGCCGGTGTACCTCGCGGCCCTGCTCTGGGGCCTCGGCTGGGGCGGCGCCCCGACCCTGCTGCAGACCGCCGTCGGCGACGCGGGCGGCGAGCAGCAGGACGCCGCCCAGGCGATGCTCGTCACCCTGTGGAACGCCGCGATGGCGGGCGGCGGCGTGGTCGGCGGCGTCGTCCTCGGCGGCCTGGGCACCGGCGCCCTGCCGTGGACGGTCCTCGCGCTGATGCTCCCCGTCCTCGCCCTGGTCGTCGGCGCCCGCCGCCACGGCTTCCCGGCCTCCCGCGGCTAGGTCGTCAGGAGACGGCCCCTACCGCAGCAGCAGCCCGTTCGACAGCAGCTCGGCGACCAGCTCGGGCGGGGCCGTGGCGGTCGAGCCCGTCGAGTACGGCGGCTGCGGGTCGTACTCGATGACCAGCTGGATCGCCTCCGCCGTCCGGTCGCCGGCCAGCCGGCCGGTCAGCGAGAGCGCCAGGTCGATCCCGGCGGAGACCCCGGCCGCGGTCGCGTACTTGCCGTCGACCACGATCCGCTCCGTCCCGGTGGGTTCGGCCCCGAACCGGGACAGGTCCTCCAGGCAGCACCAGTGCGAGGTGGCCCGGCGCCCCTTCAGCAGCCCGGCGGCGGCCAGGATCAGCGAGCCCGAGCAGACCGAGGTGGTCCAGGTGGTGGTCGCGTCGATCCGGCGCACCCACTCCAGGACGGCCGGGTCGGACAGCCGGGCCTCCGTCCCGGGGCCGCCGGGCACGAGCAGCAGGTCGGCCGAGTCCACCTCGTCCAGCGCGGCGTCGGCGGTGAGCGCCAGGCTCTTCATGTCGGTGCGCACCGGCCCGCGCCGGGCGGCGGTGAACACCACCTCGGCGCCGGGGATCCGGGACAGCACCTCGTACGGGCCGACCGCGTCCAGGGCGGTGAAGTCGTCGTACAGCAGGATGGCGATGCGCATCAGTGTCCTCCGTCGTGACTCGGGTGGAAGCGGCGTCGGTACTCGGCGGGAGGGGCGGCCAGGGTCCGGACGAAGGCGCGCCGCATCGCCTCCGGGGTGCCGTAGCCGCAGCGGCGGGCGATCTCCTCGATGCCGTCGTCGCTGTCCTCCAGCCGCCGCCGGGCGGCCTCCAGCCGGACGCCGTCCACGTACCGGCCGGGGGTGACCCCGACCTCGGCGGCGAAGGCGCGGGCGAAGTGCCGCGGCGACAGTGCGGAGCGGCGGGCCAGCGCCTCGACCGACAGGTCGGCCTCGGGGTGCTCGGCGATCCACCGCTGGACCTCGCGCAGCGGTTGCCGGTCCGCCACCTGGGCGGCCAGCTGGGTGCTGAACTGGGCCTGGTTGCCGGGCCGGCGCAGGAACACCACCAGGTGACGGGCGATCAGCAGGGCGACGTCCCGTCCGAGGTCCTCCTCGACCAGGGCGAGCGCCAGGTCGATCCCGGCGGTGACCCCGGCCGAGGTGGCGATGTGCCCGTCCCGGACGTGGATCGGATCGGGGTCCACCTCGACGTCCGGGTAGCGCCGGGCGAACGTGTCGCAGAACGCCCAGTGCGTGGTCACCCGGCGCCCGGCCAGCAGCCCGGCCTCGGCGAGCAGGAAGGCGCCGGTGCACACCGACACCACCCGCTCGGCCCGCCCGGCGAGCTCCCGGATCCGGGCCACCAGGGCGCGGTCCGGGGTCCTGGTGCCCAGCCCGCCGGGGACCAGCAGGGTGTGCACCGGTCCGGCCTCGGCGAGGTCCGCGTCCGGCAGCAGCCGCAGCCCGCTGGTGCTGCGCACCGGCCCGCCGCCCGGCGAGGCGGTGGTCACCCGGTACGCGTCGGGCTGCCCGGACGCGGCGGACGCGCCCGCGAACACCTCCGCGGGGCCGGTCACATCCAGGCTCTGCACGCCCTCGTAGAGGACGACCAGCACGCTGCGTGCGCTCATGCGGCCAGCCTGTCAGCGGGCCGGCGCGGCAGCAATGACCGGCTTCCCACCTTTCCTGCCATCGCGGGCGGGTGCGGGTGCGGGTGCGGCTCGGGCTCGCGGCCCGCAGCCGGAACGCCGGAAACGCCGGAAACGCCGGAAACGCCGGAAACGCCGGAAGGCCCCTCGCTTTCGCAAGGGGCCTTCCGGCTGTCTGTGCGCCGCCAGGGACTCGAACCCCGGACCCGCTGATTAAGAGTCAGCTGCTCTAACCAACTGAGCTAGCGGCGCCTGCTGACAGAGAAGACTCTAGCAGCGCCGTGCGGCCGGGCCAAAATCGAATACCGGCCGCCCCGCGTTCACCCGCCGGTCACGGCGGCCTGCCCGGCGGACACCGGCGCCACCGGCTCGCGGGCCGCCCGCACGCAGGCCCACAGCACCACCGAGGCGCCGGGCAGCCAGGGCTCCCGGTCCTCCGGGGCGACGATCCACCGGCCCGCGCCCAGGCCGGGGGAGTCCGGGCTGTTCACCATCCGCTGCAGCGGCGGCACGGTCACCGCGTCGCCCTTGCCGTGGCACAGCAGTGGCGGCACGTCCCGGGCCCACTCCTCCCAGGCCAGCAGCCGGCGCAGCCGGGGCGCCGCGCCCGGCCGGACGAACAGCAGGGTCCGCCCCCGGTGGCTCGCGACCGGCCCGCAGCCCGGCCCGGAGGCCCACAGCTCGTCCAGTACCCGGCGGCCGAACAGCGCCGGCATGCTGATCACGTCGAAGGCGCGCCCGCAGGGCAGCACCGAGGGCGCCCACGGGCGGGTCTCCCAGAGGGCGCGCATGCTGCGCGGGTACTCGCTGGCGGAGGCCAGCCAGGCCTCCCCGGCCACGCTGACGTACTCCACCGACTGATGCGTCCAGATGTCCACGCACAGCAGCCTGCGCCGGGTGCGCACCCGGCGTGGCGGAAAGGGCCGTTCGTCGGACAGGGCGGCGGGGAACGGCGTACCCTTCCCCGCCGCGCATATGCCAGCGGCCCGTGCGCGGGATGCCGCGCGGGAGTGGGCTCAGTCCTCGTGGCGGCGCGGCTGGAGCAGGCCGCGGCCGTACTCGACCATCTTGGCGGCGTAGTCCGGGGTCCAGTCCGCCCGCCGGGCGATCTCCGCGTCCGGCAGCGCGTCGAACCGGCGCGGGTCGGCGAGCTGGGCGGCGGCGACCGCCTGGAAGTCCGTGGCCCGCTCGGCGGCGGCCCGGAACGCCAGGGCCAGCTCGGTGGAGCGGCGCAGCAGCTCCGCCGGGTCCTCGATCGACTCCAGGTCGAAGAATCGTTCCGGCTCCGGTTCGTCGGACTGCGGTTCGAACAGCAGCTGCACCGGACGCAGACGCCTGGTGGGCTCGGTCGACTCTGTAGGGGAGTCGGGCATGGACGGACACCTCCGGGGTCTCGGTGGGGCGGGCTCGACCGCACCGGGCTGCGCCGCCCGGGCTGTGGCCGCCGTCCATTGTCTCGCGGCGGTGGCCGGTAGCGGAACGGTGCGCGTGCGGGCGCTATTCCCCGATGTGCGCCGGGGGCACGCCTCGGGCGCCGCGCATCCGGATCGCATGCGAACCGGTTGTTCGGGTGGGAGGTCGTCCTCGGGCCGCCCCGCCGCCCGGCGGCTCCGAGTCACCCCGAGTCACCCCGAGTCACCGCGAGCCGTTCCCAGCCACCCCCCGCATCCATCGAAATCCATCGAACCGGGAGTTCCCCGTGCACGTCTCCAAGGCCCTGTCCGGCTGCCTCCTGCCAGCCGCCGTCGTCCTCGTCCCGCTGCTTCCGGCGGCCGCACCGGCCTCCGCCGCCGAGACGGCCGAGGTCGTCTCCGGCCCGCCGAGCACCCCCGGTGGCGTCTCCACCGCGACCTGCCGGCCCGGCACGCACCTCACCGGCGGCGGCTACCGGCTCCAGCCCGACGCGGACGGACCGGTCCGCGCCAGCGGGCCGACCGCCGACGCCACCGGCTGGAGCGCCCAGGCGGAGCGGGGCTCGGTGGTGGCCTTCGCGGTCTGCGAGACGGAGGACTGAGTGGCCGGTCCGTTCGGCGAGGGCCCAAGCACCGTTGCGGTACTAGCGCAGGTGGACCCGGTGGCCGCGCAGGTGGTGCAGCACCTGGTGGTTGGCCTCCCAGCCGTCCGGGAACGCGACCGGCACGCCCAGCTGCACCGGTTCGGTGGCGGGGTGCTCGTCCAGCAGTTCGGCGATCCCGGCCCGGGCCACCACGATGCAGGCGTGCCGGTGGCGGGAGGCGAGCACGCAGAGCCGGCCGGTCTCCAGGTGGAAGGCGGTCGCGTCGGGGCGGCCGGAGAGCGGGTGCAGCACCACGGTGACGTCGTACTCGCGGCCCTGCAGCCGGTTGGCGGTGTCCACCGTGACGGCCGGACCGGCGGCGCCGTCCACCGGGACGCCGACCGTGAGCAGGGCCGCGCGCACCGCCGCCGCCTGGTCGCGGTGGGCGGTGCCGATCGCGATCCGGTCGGCGGTGAGAGGTGCCTCGCCCTGCTCGGAGTGCGCCGTCAACCCGCGCTCCAGCAGTCGGCGGACGGTGGCCGCGACCGCCGCCACAGCCTGCGGATCGGTCCGTACCGTGTGCCGGGCGGGCAGCTCCAGCAGCGCCCAGCCGTGCTCGGCGGCCCGGTCGATCGCCGCGTCCAGCGCCGATCCGTCGGGGCGGACGGCGGCGGTCAGCCGGCGGTCGTCCTGGCCGGTGCCGGAGCGGAACGGCGTGTACGGGTAGAAGGCCCGGGAGATCAGCGGCGCCGCGCTGGCGGGCAGCCGCCAGGAGACCGGCAGCCGGTGCGGCTCGATCTGCGGGTTGTGCGCCAGCATGGTGACCACGGCGCTGCCGGACGGGTCGTACGACAGGCCGGCCCACTGCTCGGTGCCGACCACGGTGAACGGGTCCAGCTGGCCCGGGTCGCCGACGAACAGCGCCCGCTCGAACAGCCGGGCCACCGCGAGCAGGGCGTCCGAGCGCATCTGGTACGCCTCGTCGACGATCGCGTGCCGCCACGGGGCCTCCGTTCGGACCCACTGCCACTTGGCCGCGGTGGAGATCACCACGTCGTGCTCCAGTAGGTCGGCGACCTTGTCGGAGGGCGTGACGGCGGCGTGCTTCAGCACCTCGGGGCCGGGCCGGGAGTCCGCGGCGTGCAGCCGGCCGATCGTCAGCCCCGGCGCCTTCTCGGCCAGCCGGCCGACCAGGTCGTCCACCTGGCCGTTGGTCTGGGCGACGATCATCAGCCGCTCGCCCGCTTCGACCAGCTCGCGGGCGGCCCGTACCACGAGCGTCGACTTCCCGGCACCGGGCGGGGAGTCCACCACCACGCCGCGCGGGGCGCCGACCGGCGGGTGGACGGTCGCCGCCAGGATCCCGGCCACGGCCGCGTCGGCGGCCGCGCCCGGGTCCTGCCCGGGGTCGGTGCCGGGCGCGCCGCCGGTGCCGGGGGCGGTGCCGGTGCCGTGGCTGCTGTCGGGGGTCGGCCGGGCCGTCATTCCCACTCCTCGGAGGCGGTCGGGGCGGGTGCGGCCGCGGTGCCGGGCGGGCCGCCGTGCGTCCACGGGGTGTCGTCCGGCTCGGGCAGCGGCGCGGACTGGCGGACCGTCAGCTCGAACAGGGTGAAGGTGACCGACTCGCCGGGCTCGGGCAGGCTGCCCGGCTCAGGATCCTTCCGGCGGCCCATGCCGGACAGCACCCGCAGGGTCACGGTGCCCTCGGCGGCGTCGACCGCCACGATCCGGGCCTTCTGCGCGGACGGCGCCGCCCCGGCCTCCGAGCGGGCGGCCCCCCACACCCGGTGCGCCTCCCGGCCGGGGTCCGCGTGCGGACGGTCGGCGGTGCGCAGGGTCACCAGCGGGCGGGGCTTGGGCGAGCGGCCGGTGGTGTCCCAGTCCGGCACCACCTCCGTCACCACACCGCTGAACGCCTCGCCGGCCAGGCGGTGCTCGGCCATCGCCAGCGGATCGTCCAGGGCCTCCTGGACGTCCAGCCGGGCCTGCTCGCGCTCGCGCTGGGCGAGCTTGCGGGCCGCCGTGACGGCGTCGTCCTGCCGGGGCTGCGGCGGCTCGCCGGCCGCCAGGCGGTCCCGGTGGCCGGTGTAGGACCAGCGGTCGCCGGTCCAGCGCTCCGCCAGGTGACCGGCCGGCGGCAGGGTGCGCAGCAGGTCCAGCCCCTGCCAGACGTCCCGCCAGGTGGGCAGCAGGACGGCTGTCAGCACCTCCTCCACCTGCCCGGCCGCGGCCCGCACGGCCGCCCGGGCGCGCTCGGCGGCGGCCTCGTCGCCCTGCTCGGTGCTGTGCCGCAGGGCACCCACGGCGGAGTCGTAGCGGGTGATCGCCGGGGCGAGCACCGACTCGTCGAAGCGGGGGTCGGTGGCCGGGCCGGCCGGCGGGTGCAGCAGCTGCCCGTGCTCGTCCCGGGCGGACTCGGCCAGCTCGGCCGCCTCGGCGCCGGTCAGCCCGGGCGGCGGACCGTGCCAGGCGAGCCGGGCGGCCAGGTGCTGGTCCTCCAGGTGGCTCTGGCCGGTGGCCCAGTGCCGGGCCAGCAGCCCGGTCATCGGCAGCAGCAGGCTGGAACCGGGCACCTGGGCGCGGTCGGTGAGGTGGGTCAGCCAGCGGCCGAGCAGCGGCACCCGGACCGGCGCCGGGTACGGGCCCGGCTCGTCGTCCTCGACGGTGCGGCGGAAGCGGGTCGAGCGGCCGATCAGCGCGAGGTGCTGCACGCCCGCGCTGTTGGGCACGATCAACTGCGGGGCGTCCGCGCACAGTTCGCGGAACACCTGGGTCTTCTCGCCGGTCTCCGGGTCCTTCTCGGAGCCCTCGATCTGCTCGACGTCGTCGGCGAAGGACTCCAGGTAGGGCAGCAGGTCGGCGGCCAGTTCGGCGAGGAAGTCGAACCGCAGGGTGCGGTTGAGCGGCTGCGGCACCAGGTGCAGCCGGGGCGTGTCCCGGTCGGTGCCCAGCAGCACGGCGAGCGGCGCGCCGGCCTCGCCGGCGGCGGTCAGCGGCACCAGCACCATCGGGCGGTCGGACAGGTGCCGGTGCCGGACGGTGGCCAGCGGCTCGGCCCGGCCGCTGCGGACGGCTTCCAGGCGGGCGAGGGTGGTGAGCAGGCTCATCGCGCTCCCGGCATTTCCGGTGTTCCAGGCGTTCCAGGTGCTACCGGTGCTTCCGGCGTTTTCGGCGGTTCCGGTGCTCGCGGCGCTCCCAGGGCCTCCAGGGCCTCCGCGCGCAGGGCCGCCGCGTAGGCCAGGCGCTCCGCCGCGTCCTCCGCACCGTCGAGGTCACCGCTCTTCGTACCGGCGGCGGCCAGCGCCTCGGCGACCGTCCGGATGCTGCCCAGCTCGCCGCGCACGCCCCGGCCGAGCTGCTCGACCCGGTCGTCGCAGCGGGCCCGGGCGCGGCAGTGGAAGCCGAGCTCGCAGGTGGAGAGGCAGTCCGGGCTGTACGCGGAGGGCACCGCCTCGACCGAGGCGGTCAGCTCCTCGGCCGACCGGGCCGGCACGCCCGCGTCGTCGGACGCCAGGTCGAAGTCCGTGTCCGGCGGCATCGCGTCCAGCAGCCGGCCGATGCCGGTCATCCGGCCCAGCTGGCGGCGGGTGGTGGCCAGCTCGCGGCGGACGTCGACGGCGACCGCCGTCGGCCGGTTGCCGAAGTCCTTGGGGCAGACCAGCAGCACGCTCGTCCGGGGACTGCCCGGCAGCCGCTGCTCGGTGTACGGGTCGTCGGTGAGCGGCTGCCCGGCCGCCGCGGCGGCGGCCTGCTGGAGCGCCAGCACGTACACCGCGGCCTGGCGGGCGGCGGCGCCGACCTTGGCCGGGTCCGCGCTGCCGTCGAGCACCGGGAAGGACTTGATCTCGACCACCGTGCAGCGCCCGCCGTGCACCACGACCGCGTCGGGCTCCAGGTAGGCGGTGCTGCCCGCCACGTCCAGGCGCAGCAGCGGGTGGTCCAGCAGCGTCCAGGCCCCGGGGTCGGCGGCGGCCCGGGCCAGTGCCTGGGCCGTCCGGTCGGCGCGGACGGCCGGGCCGGAGCGCTGCAGCAGGTCCGGCACCTCCAGCGGGGCGTGGCCGTCGACCGGGACGTCGAGATGGCGGCGCAGCGGCTCCAGCAGCGCGGCGTAGTCGTCCGCCTTCAGCCGGGACTCGAAGATCACGCCGCGGGCGATCGCGAACGGTGACTGGCCGAAGGGGGCGGGGCGGCCGAGTCGGGCGGCCAGCGCCGTCTTGTCGACCCCGGCCGCGTCGAGCACCGCGCGGCGGTGGCAGCCCGGATTGGCGGCGAGCGCGGCGAGGGAGCGGGCGTTCAGACTGCGCTGCTGGGCCGGTCCGCGCAGCTCCGCGAGCCGCTGGGAGAGCGGCTCAGCGGACCCGCCGGGCGGGACGTTCGTCGAGACGTTCATGGTGCGGCCCAGTGTCGCATCCGGGTCCGACAATGCGGTACGGACCGGCCGTTCACGGCCGGAACCGGTGCCCGGCGGCCCTCCGCACCGGCCCGCGATCGTGGCCGCGGCCCCGGTGGGGGATCATGGAACCCGGTGCTCAATGGTGAGTCCGACCGTCGCCACCGCCCTGCTGCGAGGAGCCCCTCATGCCCGCCCGAATCGTGCTGGTCCGCCACGGCGAGACCGAGTGGTCCGCCACCGGCCGCCACACCGGCCGCACCGACATCCCGCTGACCGAGGAGGGCCGCGCGATGGCCCGGGCCCTCGGCGCCCGCCTCGCCAAGGCCCCCTGGAACGGGCTGCCGGACGCGCTCGTCTACACCAGCCCGCTCGACCGCGCCAAGGAGACCTGCGCGCTGGCCGGCTTCGGCGACCGCGCGGTGGAGCGCCCGGAGTTGCTGGAGTGGGACTACGGCCAGTACGAGGGCCGCACCGGCGCGGACATCCGGGCCGCCGACCACCCCGGCTGGCTGATCTGGCGCGACGGCGTGCCCGGCGGCGAGAAGCTCTCCGACGTGGCCGCCCGGGTCGACTCCTTCCTCGCCGGCCTCCACGAGGAGCACGGCGTCCCGGACCCGGACACCACCGTGATGCACTGCGCCGACCGGGACGTCGTCCTGTTCGCGCACGGCCACCTGCTGCGCATCCTGACCGCCCGCTGGCTCGGCCTGCCGCCCGAGTTCGCCCAGCGGTTCAAGCTCGGCACGGCCGCGCTCTGCGTGCTGTCCTGGGAGTACGGCGCCCCGGCCGTGGAGATCTGGAACGACCTCTCCCACCTGGACGGGCTGAACGCCGGGCACTGAGCCGCCAGGGGCGGGCGTCGCCGGTCCGGCCGTCGCGGGTCCGGTCGTCGCCGGTCCCTTCGCCGGTCCCTTCGCCGGTCCGGCCGCCGGTCCGGCCGTCGTTCAGGCGGCGGCCGCCCGGTCGTACTCGCCCAGGAACCGGCGTACTTCGGGCACCCCGGCGTGCGGGCGCAGCCGTCCGGCGGTGTCCGCCAGCATGCTCCGGATCCGGGCCGAGCGGACGTCGCCGAACAGGGCGACGGCGGACGAGCCGTGGTACGCGGCGCCCGCCAAGTCCCCCCGGCCGAGCCGGTCGTGGGCCAGCTCGGCGGTGTACAGCACCCGGTTGCGGACGAAGCGCGGCTCCTGCAGCGTTATGGCCAGCCCGGCCTGTTCGCTGGCGCGGTCCCAGTCGCCGAGCGCGGACCAGCACTGCGACTGGAGGCCGGCGATCTCGGCCTCGCCGAAGAAGGACATCCACTCCGGATCGGCCTCGGAGCGCCCCCGGTCGAACAGCGCGTACGCCCGGCCGAGCGCGCGCTCGCAGGAGGCGCGGTCCTGGAGCAGGGCCCAGGCGCCGGCCTCGCGCATGGTCAGCAGGGCGAGCAGTCGGTCGGAGCCGAGCTCCCGGGCGGCGACCTGCCCGGCCTGGGCGGCGCGCAGCGCCTCGCGCGGGCGTCCGGCGTCCCGGGCGAGGAAGGCGCTGTTGCAGAAGACGTGCGCCTCCAGTGCGGAGTCCCCGGCCATCCGCGCGGTGGCCAGTGCCTCGGCGTAGAACGAGCGGGCGTCCGCGAGCCGGTTCGAGTCGTGCGCCAACCAGCCCACCGAGATGGCGAGTTCGCCGGCCCCGGCCTGGAGCCGGCGCTCCGTCTCCTCGCTGTAGTCGCCCTCGTTGAGCAGCACGTACGCATGGCGCAGCGACTGCCCGGCGAGTTCGTACAGGGTGTCGGCGCCGTGCGCGTCGTCGGCCGACCGGATGTCCCGGACGGCCTGTTCGACGCCGAGCACCTCGGCGGCGCCGATCCGGCGCAGCGGCGGCACCGGCCCGGGCCGGCCGGGCACCAGCGGTTCGTCGTGGAGCAGCGGCGGTGCGGTGAACTCCGCACTGCGGGGAGCGCCTTGGCCGGTGGGGGCACCGGAGGCGCCGTCGGCACCGGCCTGGCGACCGGCGGCCGCGGCCGGCCGGTCGATGCCGATCACGGCGGCCAGCGCGGTGGTGCCGCCGGCCAGGAAAGTACGGCGACGCACGTCGTCGTTCTCCTCGTCGAGATAGGGCGATCCATCGGGCCCCCGGGGCACCGTGCCGGGGCTCGGCCACGGGGGCCCGTCCGGAGCGGCTGGATCCGCGTACGGCGAGGCAGCGTACGGGAGTTGAGTGGAGAGTGGTGAGCGCGGGGCGGGCAGGGGCAGGAACGGCGGGTGGAGCGGGGGTGCCCCGGCCGGCCCTCCGCCGCCGTCCGTCGAGCGGCGGCGGACGGCGGTCCGGGAGGCGAAGCCGAGGTCGTCGAGCGTGCGGTCCGGCCACATGTGCCGGAAGACCCGCTCGTAGGCGTAGTTGGGACAGCGGATCTCACCGGACTCGACCCGTCCGACGTAGCGGGCGTCGCAGGACACGTGCTCGCCGATCTCGCGGGCCGCCCGGCGCACCGCCATGGCGAACTCGCCGGGCGAGCGGTCGCCGCGCAGGGCGCGCATCACGGTGTTGGGGGTCGGTCGGTTCGGCTCGGCCGGTGGGGTGGCTGCCATGGCGCCGAGAGTACTCGGAGTCACCAGGTGGCCACAGTGGGTTGGCAGGACATGTGCTGACAATCCCGGGCAAAGCGGGCGATGTTGCGGGATATCTGCCATGAAATGCCATGCCCTGCTGTAAGGCGCCCCGTGGCCTGAGGTGCGTGCACCGCGTTGTCCTGATACGTGGAAGCCCAGGCCGTCGCCCCGGTCCGTCCCAGCCCGGTGGCCCCTCCGGGCGGCCGAGCTTCCGGATCCGACGAGGTACAGGAGGGCCCATGATGGCCACCGGACTGCCGCAGCACCGACCCGTCGCCGGGGGCGTGCTCGCCGGCGCAGCCCCCGCCCTGCTCCCCGACCCCGCCGACGACCGGATCCCCGGCCGGGGTCCGGTCGAGGGCGGGCGCGCCCCCCGCGGCGGCTCCCGGCGCGAGCGCACCGGCCCCGACGAGGGCACCCTCCTCACCGCCTGCGACACGGTGACGGTCGCCCTGCGGCACGGCCTGGAAGCCGTCGACATCCTGAGACTGCGCCGCGCCTGCGGGGCCGTGCTGCAGAGCCGCAACGGCAGCACGGTCACCTTCCTCGTCCCGGCCGGCACCTGGGAGACCTGGCACCTGCCCGGCAGCTCCTGTACGGCGGGGGCGCTCGTCCCCGCCGCCACCGACCCGCGCTGGGTCATCCCGCCCTCCGGCTCCGGCTGCACCGCGCGCCCCACCGACGCCTGGGTGCTCCGTTCCGCCCTCTGCGAGGCCGCCTGCACGCTCACCGCAGGCGGCCTCGGTCCGTTCTAGGGCCCGTCCGCACGCCCCCTCCGCAGGCCCCGGGCCCGTCCCCGCGGGCGTGCCGCGCGGATCCCGCCGGGCCCGCGAGCACCGCCCGACCCGTCGGCCCGATCCCCCCGGCACGGTCCTGACCTGCTGGTCCGAACCGTCGGGCGGTCCGGTGGGGCCGTCCCGGGGCGGCGATAATGGCCGTCATGGGACGAAGCAGCAGCAGATCCGCCCGTAGCGACGAACCGGCGGCCACCACCGGCCCGGGCGGGCGCACCCACGCCCAGGGCCCGCTCAGCCGTCCCGTCGGCTCCGGCCTGGCCGAACTGCGGCCCGACCGCGACCGGCCCTCCGCCTGGTCGCTGCTGATCGACGGCGCCCCGCAGTCCCTGGTCGACCTGGCCGACCCCACCCACCTCGGCTTCGAGTACCAGCGCCGACTCGGCCACCTGATCGACCTGGTCGCCCCGGCCGGCCGGCCGCTGACCGTCCTGCACCTCGGCGGCGGCGCCCTCACCCTGGCCCGCTACACCGCCGCCACCCGGCCGCGGTCCCGCCAGCAGGTGGCCGAGATCGACACCGCGCTCACCGAACTCGTCCGCACCGAGCTGCCGTTGGAGCGCGGCTGGCAGATCAAGGTGCGCGGCGGGGACGCCCGCAGCGTGCTGGAACGCACCCCCGAGGGCACCGTCGACCTGGTGATCACCGACGTCTTCTCCGGGGCCCGCACCCCGGCGCACTGCACCACGGTCGAGTTCACCGCCCTCGCCGCCCGCGCCCTCGCCCCCGGCGGCTGGTACGCCGCCAACATCGCCGACGGCGGGGCCCTGCCCTTCGCCCGCTCCCAAGTCGCCACCCTGGGCGCGGTCTTCCCCGAACTCTGCCTGATCGCCGACCCCGCCGTCCTGCGCGGAAAGCGCTTCGGCAACCTCGTGCTGGCCGCCGCCCACGCCCCGCTTCCGGTCGCCGACCTCACCCGCCGCGCCGCCTCCGACCCCTCCCACGGCCGGGTCGAACACGGCCGCGCCCTCGCCGACTTCGCCGCCGGAGCGGCCCCGGCCACGGACGCCACGGCGGCGCCCTCGCCCGAGCCGCCGCCGGGCGTCTTCCGCTGAGCCGGGGCCGGCCGCTGCGGGGCCGTACGGGCTCCGCCGCCGGGGCGGGCCGGTGCCCGCGCCCGGCATGCGCTCGGCGCCCGGCCGGCCGCGGCCGGTGTGCCCGCTCGCTGCCCGCCCTTCCGTTCTGCGCCCGCGTAGTCCGCGTTCTGCACCCGCTCAGTGCCCGCGTAGTCCGTGCTCAGCGCCCGCTCAGTGCCCGCGCGGCAGCCCGCGGTGCTTGCACATGGCCGCGCCGGTGAGCAGCAGCCCGGCGGCGATCGGGGCGAGGACGGCGGTCGCGGTGGCGGAGCCGTCGTCCACGGCCGTCACCGTGGCGGTGTCGTCGATGGCGAGCGTCTCCGGTGTCCCGTCGCGGTCCGGCGCGGCGGGGGTGGCGGCATCCGCCCCGTCGGGCCGGTCGGCGGCGGACGCGGGGGCGGGTACGGGCGCCGCCTCCAGGACCTGGGTGGCCTCGGTGGCCTCGCGCTGCCGGGGCACGGCGGGACCGGCGGAGCCGGAGCGGGGCCGGCCGGCGGTGTCCAGGCCGGCCGGCACGCCTTCGCGGGAGGCGCGGGTCTCGGCGGGCCTGGCCTGGGCGGGGTCGGCGTCGAACAGGCCGGAGGCGATCGCGAAGGCGTCGGGGACAGCCGCCCGCTGGCCGGGCAGGGGCAGTCCGCCGGCCCGGATCCGTTCCCGCAGTACGTGGTCGAGCGCCCCGGGGGTCCCGTCGACCGGGACGCCGCCGGTCGGCTCCCCGGCGGGTGTCCGGCCCCGCGCCGGGCCCTGCGCCCGCTCCTGTCCCTGCCCTTGGTCCTGCCCTTGCTCTTGATCCTGTCCCTGTCCCTGCCGCTGTCCGGCGGGACGTTCGGCTGACTGCCCGTCGAGCCCGGGCCCGTCGAGTGCCGGCCCGTCGAGCGCGGGCCCGCCGAGTGCCGGTGCGCCGAGGGCCGGAACGTCGTGCAGGGCGCGGCGGACGGCGGGCTGGGCCGGTTCCCGCAGCGGGTCGGCGGCGGCCGCGTGCGCCCCGGTGGAGCCGAAGCTCCAGAGCTGTGCGAGCAGGGCCCCGCCGGCGGCGACGGCACGGGGCCGGGGGAGCCGGCGGGCGATCCCGCGCCGGGCACCGGTGACGCCGTGGGGGTCGGGTTCCTGGGGCTTGCTCGCGTGATTGGCTCGCACGTGAGTTGAGAACGAGCGGACGGGCGGTGAGGTCACGCCCGCCGTCACGGACAGTCATCGCACGAGTGGCCCCGGGGCGGCGTTCCCGGGGCCACCGACCGTGCGGCGGTCAGGAGTTGGGGCGCAGGGTCCAGGTGACCGTCATCACACCGGTGACGGTGCCGTCGGCCCGGGTGATCTCGACGGTGACCGGCAACTCGGGGCGGCCGCCGGCGTCCAGCTCGGCGACGACCTCGGCGGCCGGGCGGCCGAGCACGGCGGTGGCGGTGACCTCGCCCATGGCGAGCTTCTTGTAGGCGATCTCGGCGTTCACGGCCAGCGGCACGGCCCGGGACAGCTGGGCGCCGAAGGCGGCGAGCACGATGCAGCCGCTGGCGGACTCGGCGAGCGTGAACATCGCGCCGGCGTGGGGGCCGCCGACGTGGTTGTGGTACGCGGGCTGGTCGGGCAGCCGGAGCACGGCCCGCTCCGGGGTGGTCTCCAGGTACTCCAGCTTCAGGGTGTGCGCCATCGGCACGGTGGAGTCGAGCATCTGGCCGATCGTGGGTGTGGTCATGGCGACGATGTTACTAGCCGGTAGCTTCCGGCGGCAGGGGGTCGCCCGGAAATCCCGGACCACCGGGCACAGTTGAAGGAACGCGAAAACGCCCGAGGGGCCGACCTCTTGAAGAGATCGGCCCCTCGGGCTCTGGGGTGAGTGACGGGACTCGAACCCGCGGCCACCTGGACCACAACCAGGTGCTCTACCAACTGAGCTACACCCACCATCTGTCCGGTCCGTTCCCGCTCTCGCGTTCCCGTTCCGACAGGAAGAACTCTACAGGATCCGAGAGGGTGCTCGCGCCAGGGTTTCGTTCCGGCGGACGCGGGCACCCCCACGGGCCCTGCGGCGGGTTCCACGACGGATTCCATGACGGGCCTCCCGGGGGAGGGTGCCGCCGTGCGGGTCCGCCCCGGCCCCGCGGACGTCCCGGATCAGCCGGTCGGGGCCTGGTACTTCCCGGCGATCGCCCGCGCGGTGTCGGCGTCCGGGCCGGGCTGCGGGACGAACACGGCCTCGCGGTAGTACCGCAGTTCGTCGATGCTCTCCCGGATGTCCGCGAGCGCCCGGTGGTTGCCGCCCTTCGGCGGGCTGTTGTAGTACGCCTTCGGGTACCAGCGCCGGGCCAGCTCCTTGATCGAGGAGACGTCCACGATCCGGTAGTGGAGGTGCTTCTCCAGGGCCGGCATGTCCCGGGCCAGGAAGCCGCGGTCGGTGGCCACCGAGTTGCCGCACAGCGGCGTCTTCCCGGCCTCCGGCGCATGCTCGCGCACGTACGCGAGCACCCGCTCCTCGGCCTCGGCCAGGGTCACGCCCTGCTCCAGCTCGTCCAGCAGGCCGGAGGAGGTGTGCATCGCGCGCACCACCTCGGGCATGGTGGCCAGCGCCTCCGCCGGCGGGCGGATGATGACGTCCACACCCTCGCCGAGGATGTTCAGCTCGGAGTCCGTCACCAGTACCGCGACCTCGACCAGGGCGTCCTGGTCGAGGTCGAGGCCGGTCATTTCACAGTCGATCCATACCAAACGGTCATTCACACAACTCACCCTACGGCGCGATCACGCGCCGCGGGCACCGGCGGAGCCGAGCGGGGTGCCGGAGCGCAGGCCTCGGCCTGGTGCTCCTCCGCCCCGTCGTGCGCGCCCCGGCCGTCCGCAGGCTCGCCCTCCCGGCCGCCGCGGACCGCGTGGCCGTCCCGACCGGTACGGACCTCGCGCGCCGCCCGGGTGCCCTCGGCCGCGGGCCGACCGGCCTGGGCACGGACCTGCGGCGCCCGCGCCTGCCGGCCGCGGAGCTCGCCCGCCCCGGGGGCCGGCTGACCGGCCGGAGCCGGCAGCCGTCCGGGGGCCGCGCCGTGGCCGCGCCCGGCCGGGCCCGCCTCGTCCGCGGACCGGTCGACCGTGCTCCGGTGTCCCTGGCCCTGGCCGCGCGCCCCCGGCTGGGGGAGGCCGTCCTCGGCCGCCGCGTGCTCGGCGGTGCGCGACGGACGTCCCGCCCCGGCACCCGGCCCGGCCTGCGGCGGCACCTGCGGAGGCCGCCCCGGACCGCGCCCCGACGCACCCTGCTGCCCGGGGTACGGCTGTTGCGCGGCCTGCTGGTGCGGGTACGGCTGACCGCCCCGGGCGTGGAAGGCCTGGGCGGCCGGCACCGTCCCGGCCTGTCCCGGACCGAACCCGGCCGGCTGGCCGTGCACCCCCGGCTGACCGTGCCCACCGACCGGCACCGGAGCCCCCGGACCGGCCTGGAACGGCGGCGCCGACTGCGCGCCGTGCGGCCCGCCGAACAGCGGACCGCCCGCGCCCGCCGCCGCCCCGGCCGCCGCGTGCGGCAGGGCACCGGGCAGCCGCAGGTCGCCGCCGTGCGCACCGGCCGCCGCGGACTGCTGCCCGGGACGGCGTGCCCGGTAGCTGGTCCGGTACGCGGCCGGGGAGACCCCGAGCTGGCGGCGGAAGTGCCCGCGCAGCGCCACCGGCGAACGGAACCCGCACCGTCGTGCGACGTCGTCCACCGACAGTTCCGAGGTCTCCAGCAGCCGCTGCGCCTGGAGCACCCGCTGGGTGATCAGCCACTGCAGCGGCGCACTGCCGGTGAGCGTGCGGAACCGCCGGTCGAAGGTGCGCCGGCTCATGTACGCGCGAGCCGCCAGCACCTCGACGTCGAACTGCTGGTTGAGGTTCTCCAACGCCCAGGTGACCACCTCGGCCAGCGGGTCGTTGCCGATCTCTTCAGGTAAAGACTGATCGATGTACTGGGCCTGTCCTCCGCCGCCGCGGCGGCTGGGCACCACCAGGCGGCGGGCCAGCGCGTTGGCCGCCTCGGCGCCGTGGTCGCTGCGCACCACGTGCAGGCACAGGTCGATGCCGGCCGCGGTACCGGCCGAGGTGAGCACGTCGCCGTCGTCGACGAACAGCTCGCGCGGGTCGACGTGCACCCGCGGGTAGCGCTTGGCGAGCGTCGGCGCGTACATCCAGTGGGTGGTCGCCGGTCGGCCGTCGAGCAGACCGGCGGCGGCCAGGACGAAGGCACCGGTGCACAGGCCGATGATCCGCGCGCCCTCGTGGTGGGCCTTGCGCAGCGCGGTGATCGCCTCGACCGGCGGCGGCTGGGAGATCGAGCGCCAGGCCGGTACGACGATCGTGCCGGCCCGGGCGAGGGCCTCCAGGCCGTACGGGGCGGAGAGGGTCAGGCCGCCGGTGGTGGCCAGCGGGCCCTCCTCCCCGGCGCAGACCAGCAGGCGGTAGCGCGGCACCCCGGCGTCCTGGCGGTCCACGCCGAAGACCGAGAGCGGGATGGAGCTCTCGAAGATCGGGGCGCCGCCGAAGATCAGCACCGCGACGGTCTCCCGGCGGCGGCGGCCGGACAGCTTGCGCGGGGCGGTGGCCGTCGCCGAGGCGGCGGAACCGTTCGCGCCGGGGCCGCCGTGGCCCAGCGAGCCGTGGCCGGGCGCACCGTGGCCGGGGGCGGTGCCGAGCGCGAGGCCGCCGAGCGGGGCGCCGAGGGCCCCCGAGGTGCCGTTCGGGCCCGGGGCGCCGCCGGGATGGCCGGAGTAGCCGGAGTAGCCGGAATAGCCGGGGTGCTCGGCGCCGTAGGCCGGGGCGTGGCTGACGAGGCCTCGGCTGACGGGCTGCCCGGTCGGCGGCTGTCCGCCGCCGGGGTGTCCACCGGCGGGATGTCCACCGCCGGGATGTCCGCCGGCCGGCGGTTGGCCGCCGTAGGCCGGGCCCCCGTACGTCTGGCCCCCGTGCGGTGCCGCCGCGCCGTGCTCGGCCGGGGTCGCGCCCGGGCCGCCGGCGGGGGAGTGCACTGCGGGATACGAGGAGTGCGAGGCGGCGCCCGGGGTGCCGGGGGCGCCGGAGTTGCGGGTGGTGGCGGCGATCGCGGAGGTGCCAGTGCTTCTCGCGGACCGACCCGCGGTGCCGGCGACCGCCTGGCCGCTGTCAGGACCCGCGTCGCTCCTGCTCACCCTGCTCAAGGCGCTCAAGCCCCCTCGGTGGTGTGGTGTGGGTGGTGCGGCACTGCTGGCCAAGATCGAAATCTATCGGGTGGACCGTTGCCGTTGTGACAAGTTCACCATCCGACGCTATGTCGACATGGCTATTTGGCGTGATGCATTCGATCACGAAGCGTGGCACCCGTCGACCTTTCTGGGAAGAGGGCCGGGGCAACGGTGGCTGGTTGTCGCGGGGCCGTTCCTGGGGCGTCCGGCCCCCGTGCGCCCGATCGGCGGGTCTGGGCTGCGGATTTGCCCAAGCGGGAGGGATCGGCGAGAAATTGACCGAAAATCGGCGGTGCACAAGAGGGCGCACGGGAGCAGGCCGTGCGCCTCCCAGGCTTCATCCGGCCAAGCCTGGTGCGGTGGAACCCGGATCCGGACGCCCGCGTTACGGTCCTGCCGTGAACACCAACAGCCGGCTCGAACGGGCCAACGACAACGCCACCGCCTTCTGGCTCGCCCAAGCCCGTGTGCACGGCTGGGAGTCCCGCACCCGCCCGGGCCTGACCGCGGTCCGCTGCGCCCGTACCCCCGACGACGCGCACCGCATCGTGGTGACCCGCCCCTATGCCGAACCGGCTGTGCTGGAGCAGGAGTTGGCGGCCCTCCTGGACGAGTGGTCGACCATACGCTTCACCCTGGAGGACCCGTACGGCGGGCTGGACCTCACCCGCTTCGGGGCCACCAGACTGCCGATCATGCCCGTGATGGTCCGCGACCCGGGCCCGGTCGAGGGAGCGACGACCGACCTGCCCGCGGTCTCCGAGACGCACGACGGCGAAACCCTGACGGTCGATGAGGCATCGGACGGGGACAGCTTCGCACTGGTCGAACGGACGATAGTGGAGGGGTTCCCGCTCCCCGCCCGCCGGCCCTGGGTCCGTGGTGAAGCCCTCCCGGAGCCGCTGCTGCGCGAACCCGGCTGGCGGGCCTGGCTCGGCCGGGTCGGCGGCACCGTCGCGGGCACCTGCCTCACCTACGACGACGGCCAGGCCACCGGCGTCTACTGGGTGGCCACCCTGCCCGACTGGCGCGGACGGGGCATCGCCAAGGCCGTCCTGCAGACCGCCCTGGTCCACGCGCACCCGGACCGCCCGGCCACCCTGGTCGCCACCTCGGTCGGCGAACCGCTCTACCGCAAGCTCGGGTTCACCGAGCAGGCCCGCACCTGCTGGTGGATCCGGACCTCGGCCGCCGGCTGAACAGCCCGGCTGACCTGCCGACCGGCCTGCGAACCGACTGCCCGGTCGGCGGGCCGGCTGACCTGCCGGCTGACCGGCCGACCGGTGGACGACGGTCGTTGCCGCGCCGCTACTGCCCGGCCGCGAGCGCGGTCGTGGTGACCGGCGGAGCGGTCGCGGCGGCGGCCGTCGGGGAGGCCGCCCGGGCGGCTGCCGGGGAGGCCATCGGGGAGGACATGGGGGAGGTCATCGGGGAGGGCTCCGCAGCGACGACGGTCCGGCCGGGGGCGGCGCCGTCGGCCACGGTGCGCAGGGGCGTCGGACGAACGGGTACCGGGCGCACGACCGGGGCGCGCCTGCGGCCGTCCGTACCCGTTTCCGGCCCGATACCCGCCCGGGCCCCGGAGACCGCCCCCGAGTCCGTGCCGGCGTCGGCGATCACGGCAAACCCGCCGGATCGGTTTCGGACACCGGATCCGGTCCCGGCACCCGACGCGCCGACCGGCACACCGCCCGCCCCGGCGTTCGCGGGAACGGGTGCACTCGGGCCGTCCGGGGCGGCCGTCGCCGGGCGCGCGCCGGGCCGTGTGCCGGACCGCTGCCCCGAGGCCGCGCCGGACCGCGTGCCGGGCGGTGCCGCCGCCTCCGCCCGCGCCCCGACGGTGCCCCGCCGGACCGGTCCGCCGGCCCTGATCCCCGGCCGGGCCGACGGCGCGTTGCACGCGGCGAGCACCTGGCCGACGGCCTCCGGCAGCCCGCCCGCCTTCAGCGTCGGCCGGTAGCCGGGCTCCGCCCACGGCCGGCCGTGGTGCAGCCAGACGCTGCGCAGCCCGGTCAGTTCGGCACCGGCGATGTCGGCGGGCGCGTGGTCCCCGATCATCCAGGTGTGCGCGGCCCAGTCCCCGGTGGGCGCGATGCCGCACCGCTGCGCGGCCATCTCGAAGATCAGCGGGTCCGGTTTGACGCAGTCGGCCTCCTCGGAGATGACCCAGCCGTCGACCAGCGGGCTCAGCCCGGTGCGCCGGATCTTCTCCAACTGCGGCCGGGTGCCGCCGTTGCTGACGATCCCGAGCGTCCACCCGGCCGCCCGCGCGGCCCGCAGCGCATCGATGTGGCGGGTCGGGCAGTGGATGTGGGAGTTGATGCCGCGTCGGTAGTGCGCGAGCAGGAAGTCGGCGGAGGCGTCCAGGCCGTAGCGGCGCCGGATCGCGGACAGTACGGTGCTGCGCGGCACGTAACCGCCGCCGTCGAGGGTGACGAACCAGTCGAGGTCGCCGGGCGGCAGGTCGTGGTCGGACAGGAAGTCCTGCGCCCAGGACCGGAAGGCGGCGTCCCGGGGGAGCAGCGTGTTGTCGAGGTCGAACAGGAGCAGGGGCATGCCGAGCATGGTGCCAGCGCCCGCGCCTATGCACGTGGCAAATGCCAGAGCGCGTCGCGAAGCCGTACGAAGTGGCCGAATCGGCCTCCGGCAGTCGGCGTACGGATCCCGCGCGGGCCGTGTCGGGCCGGGTCGCGGCGGTGCGTCCGGGCGGTGCGTCGGGGCGGTGTGACCGGGTGCCGCCGGGCCGGGTACGGGCGGGCCGCGCGAGGTCGGGAGTGACCGGCGGGGCGTAACGGTTCGCGACGTGTCGCAACTGATCGTCGCCGATCAATGACAGTCCGGTCACGGTGTCCCGGGGGCCTGTTGCGCCGCCCCGTCCGCTCAGTCAAGCTCCATAGAACCTCTTTTCCGGAGGGGGCGCGATCGCCTGCGGGCGGGGCGCACTGCCACGGCGGGCGCATCCTCCTTTCGCGGGAACAACGTCGCTCGGGGGCTTCGCCGCTGGGCTCGGCCCCGTGCCCGTCGTACTCTGAAAGGAACAGGTCACATACGGTGCTGCGCGTCGCAGACCGACGTCATCCCGTGGGCGGGCCTGCTGCCCGGGCAGCGATGTCCTCTCCTGTCGGCCCCTCTCCATCGAAGAGCCGTGAGCCATGGCTGGTTTTGAGCCTCCCCGACCGGTCGAACCGGATACACCCCGCAGCGCGGGTTCAGCGACCGGGGGAGACGGCGTCCGTACGAACCTCGACCCGGCCGACGGGCGTGCTTCCGGCCGCCCCGACGACGGTACGGACGGGCGTGCGGACACCCGTGAGGGCGTTCGCACGAACGGGCACGCGGACGGGCACGCCGACGGGCGCGTGGACGATCACGCCGACGGCCACGCGGACGGGCCTGCCGTCGGGCCCGCCGACGCACCCGTCGGCGCACCCGGTGACGTGTCCCGCACTGCGCACGCCGAGCCGACCGGGCGCGTCCCGCCCGGTCGGACCGAGCCGGTCGGCCGCCGGCGCTCCGGCAGCGAGCGGTCCGGCCATGAGCGGTCCGGCCATGAGCGGCCCGGCAACGACCGGCCCGGCGACGAGCGGACCGGCGACGTCGAGGCGGCCCGGTCAGCCGAGCCCGACCCCGGGAGCGACGGCGCCCAGGGCCTCGGACGCGTCCTGCGCGGCCTCGCCCGGCGCGGCAGCCTGTCCTCCCGCCGTGACCGCCCAGGGCCCCGCCCGCGGCGAGGCGAGCCCCCGGCCGACCCGGCGGGGTCCCCGGTGACGGGCCGCCTGGGTCCGGGTGCCGAACGCCCGGAGGCGGCCTCGGGAGCTGCCGGCGGGTTCGGCGGGTACACCGAGTCGTCGGCACAGGACGCGGCCGCCCCGGCCCTCGACCCGACCTTCCAGCACGGCGTGGTGGTCGGTTTCGACGGTTCGCTGTCGAGCGAGCGCGCCCTCGCCTACGCGGTCGGCATGGCACGTCGTTCGCAGTGCGGCCTGGTGATCGTGCACGTCGCCAACCGGCTGCCCGCGACGGTCTGGGCCGGCTGCGAACCGCCCGTCTTCGTGGACCTCCCCGACCACCGGACCGAGGTCCTCGGCCTGGAGCTCGCCTGCGCGGACTTCCTCGCCGGGGTGCCGTGGATCCTGATCGAGCGCGGCGGGGACATCTGCCACGAGATCGAGGAGGTCGGCCGTGAGTACGCGGCCGACGCGATCGTCGTCGGCACGACGCATGGCCTGCTCGGCAAGATCTTCGGTTCGGTCTCCGGTCGGCTGGCGCGGCGGGCCAACCGTCCGGTGATCGTGATCCCCTGAGGGATCGTCCGCTCGTCTCTGCCCGCGGTGTCCTCCTCCCGCTTCGGACTCCTTCGCCAGGTCCCGCTCCTCAACACCGGTTGAGGAGGGGGACGTTGACCCGGTGGGCTCGACGCGGGACGCGACCGCAGGGGCCGTTCCGTCCACGGTGCCGTCACGGCCGTGCCGTCACCGCGTCGTCGTCACGGCCCTGCCGTCACGAGGTGACGCCGAGCTCCCGGGCGATGAGCATGCGCTGAACCTCCGACGTGCCCTCCCCGATCTCCAGGATCTTGCTGTCGCGCCAGAAGCGGGCGACCGGGAATTCGTTCATGAAGCCGTACCCGCCGTGGATCTGGGTCGCCTCGCGGGCGTTGTCGACGGCAGCCTCGGACGAGTACAGCTTCGCGATCGCGGCCTCCTTCTTGAACGGTTCGCCGTGCAGCATCCGGGAGGCGGCGTCCCGCCAGGCCAGGCGGGAGGTGTGGGCGCGCAGCTCCATGTCGGCAAGCTTGAACTGGATGGCCTGGTTGGCGCCGATGAGCCGGCCGAAGGCCCGGCGCTCGCCGGCGTACTTCACGGATTCGTCGACGCACCCCTGGGACAGGCCGGTGGCCAGGGCGGCGATCGCGATGCGGCCCTCGTCGAGGATCCGCAGGAACTGGGCGTAGCCTCGGCCACGCTCGCCCAGCAGGTTGGCCGCGGGGACGCGGCAGTCGGTAAAGGACAGTTCGCGGGTGTCGGATGCGTTCCACCCGACCTTCGAGTACTTCTTCGAGACCTGGAAGCCGGGGGTCCCGGTGGGCACGATGATGGAGGAGATCTCCCGTGCGGGCGAGCGGAATTCGCCTTCTTCACTCGAACGAGCGATCGGTTCGGTGAGCGCGGTGACGGTGACCAGACCGGTGATGTCGGTGCCGGAGTTGGTGATGAAGCACTTGGTCCCGTTGATGACCCACTCGTCGGTGGCCTCGTCGTACCGCGCGGTGGTGCGGGTGGCCCCGGCGTCCGAGCCGCCCTCCGGCTCGGTGAGGCCGAAGGCGCCGAGGAGTTCGCCCGAGGTCAGCCGGGGCAGCCACTCGCGCTTCTGCTCCTCCGTGCCGAAGCGGTGGATGGGCATCGCGCCGAGCGAGACCGCGGCCTCCAGCGTGATCGCCACCGAGGAGTCGACGCGGGCGAGCTCCTCCAGGACGAGGCCGAGGGCGAGGTAGTCGCCGCCCATGCCGCCGTACTCCTCCGGGAAGGGCAGGCCGAAGAGGCCCATCCGCCCCATCTCGCGGACGATCTCGTAGGGGAACTCCTCCCGCTCGTAGTACCCGCCGATCTTCGGCGCCACCACGTCCTGGGCGAATTCGGCGACGGTGCGCCGCAGTTCCTCGTACTCGCTGCTGAGTCGGTGGTCGAGCATGGTGAACCTCCTGGTGCCCGGCGGGGTCGCCGCGGGCGGGGGCAGGGCGGCCGGCGTCGGTCTGCCGGTCCGACAGTCGTACGGTGCGGTTGTGGGACGAACGCGGTGGCCGAACGTGGGGCGCGACGCCGGCCGGACCGCGCGGGGCGGCACGGCCGACGCGGCCGACGCGGGGCCGGTGCGGGGCGGGGTCAGCCCCGGGCGGAGCCGAGCAGCGCCTGGACGGTGCGGGAGGGGCTCGGGCGGCCCAGGCGCTCGGCCATCCAGCCGCTGGTCGCGACCAGGGCGCGCAGGTCGACGCCGGTCCTGACGCCGAGCCCGTGCAGCATCCAGACCAGGTCCTCGGTGGCCAGGTTGCCGGTGGCGCTCTTCGCGTACGGGCAGCCGCCCAGGCCGCCCGCCGAGGCGTCCACCGTGGCGACGCCCTCGCGCAGTGCGGCCAGGGTGTTGCTGAGCGCCTGGCCGTAGGTGTCGTGGAAGTGCACGGCGAGCCGGTCGGCCGGCACCCCGGCCCGGGCGAAGCCCGTCAGCAGGGCGCCGACCTGGCCCGGGGTGGCCACGCCGATGGTGTCGCCGAGGCTCAGCTCGGAGCAGCCCATCTCCAGCAGTCGCACGCCGTACCGGACCACCTGGGGGACCGGTACGGGGCCTTCCCACGGGTCGCCGAAGCACATCGAGAGGTAGCCGCGGACCGTGATCCCGGCCTCGGCGGCCCGCGTCACGACCGGGCGGAACATCGCCATGGCCTCGTCCGCCGAGCGGTTGAGGTTGCGGCGGGCGAAGGTCTCGGTGGCGCTGGCGAACACCGCGATGTCGCCGGCGCGGTGGGCGAGCGCGCGGTCCAGGCCGCGCTCGTTGGGCACCAGCACCGGCAGCCGCAGGCCGGGGTGGCGCTCCGGCAGGCCGGCGAGCCGGGGCATCAGCTCCTCGGCGTCGGCCAGCTGCGGCACCCATTTCGGGTGGACGAAGCTGGTGGCCTCGACGGTGCGCAGGCCGGCGGCCGCGAGCCGGGCGATGAACTCGGCCTTGACCTCGACCGGCACCAGGGAGCCCTCGTTCTGCAGCCCGTCGCGCGGCCCGACCTCGTGGATCCGGACCTCCTCGGGCAGGCCGGGGGCGCGGACGGGCTCGGGCAGGCCCAGGTCGAGGGCGTCGGGCTCACGGGCGGGGGCGGCGTCGGGGGTGCGGGCGGCGGCGGTGGGGTCGGCGGCGGTCACGACCGCACCTCCGCGGGCTCGGCCGGGGCGTCGGCCGGTTCGGCGGCCTCCTCGACGGGGGTGACCACGACCAGCAGGTCCTCCATCGCGACGGTGGCGCCGGCGGTGGCCCGCAGTTCGGCCACCACGCCGTCGTGCGGTGCGGCGATCACGTGTTCCATCTTCATGGCCTCCAGCACGAGCAGGGGCTGGCCCTTGCGGACCGTCTCGCCCGCCGTGGTCTTGACGACGGTGACGGTGCCGGGCATCGGCGCGGTCAGGGCGCCGTGGTGCGCGGCGGTCCCGGCGGCGCTCTCGACCACCGGGTCGTAGGCGTGCAGCGGCCAGGCGTCGCCCTCGATGCCGAGCCAGGTCACCGGACCGGCGGCGAGGCCGGGGGTGGCGTCGGTGGCCAGCGAGAACGTGGTCCGCAGGCCGTCGAGGGTCAGGTGCAGCCGGTCGCCGGCCAGGGCCGCGCGGGCCCGGTGCGCCGGTCCGCCGTCGAGCCGGAGCTCCACGTCGCGGGCGGGCCCGGCGGAATTGTCAGTGGCATCGGCTACGTTGCCCGCAGTGATCGAACGGATGCGCACCGACACCGGGTCCTGGCCGGGGGTACGGAGTCGGTGGGTGGTCCAGGCGGGGGCGCCGCCCAGGCGCCAGCCGGAGGGAAGGGAGAACGGGTCGGTCCAGTCGCCGGGGGCGGCGGCCGGGGTGAGTGCCAGGTGCCGTGCCAGCGCGGCTGCGTAGTAGAGGAGGTGGGTGGGCGACGGCGGTTCGGCCGCAGCGGCGTCGGTCCCGTTCCCGGGGCGGGCGGGCGTCGTGGGGTCGGCCGGTGCGGTCGCGTTGCCGGGGGAGTACCGCGAGGCGAGCAGGGCCGGCTGCTGCTGGGCGGTCTGCTCCACCAGACCGGTGTCCAGTCGGCCGGCGACGACCTCGGGGTGTGCGAGGAGTCGGCGCAGGAAGCCGGTGTTGGTGGTGACGCCCAGGATGCGGGTGTCGGCCAGTGCGGCGCGCAGGCGGCGCAGCGCGGTCGGGCGGTCGGGCCCGTACGCGATGACCTTGGCGAGCATGGGGTCGTAGGCGCTGGTGACGACGGTTCCGGGCGCGACCCCGGAGTCGACGCGGATGCCCTCGCCCCGGGGCTCGTCCAGGGTGAGGATGCGGCCGCCGGTGGGCAGGAAGTCCCGTTCCGGGTCCTCGGCGCAGATACGGGCCTCGATGGCGTGACCCAGGAAGGAGATGTCGGACTGGGTGAAGGTGAGCGGTTCACCGGCGGCGACGCGCAGCTGCCACTCGACCAGGTCGAGCCGGGCCGAGTCGGCGCCGACGGCGACGGCGAGCTCGGTGACGGGGTGTTCCACCTGGAGACGGGTGTTCATCTCCATGAAGAAGAAGTCCCGCACCCCCTCGGCGGCGGCGGGGGCGGGGGCGTCCGGGTCGATGCCGGGGACGATGAACTCCACGGTGCCGGCCCCGGTGTAGCCGCAGGACTCCGCGGCGCGGACGGCCGCGGCGCCCATCGCGGCGCGGGTCTCGGCATTGAGGAGAACGGAGGGAGCTTCTTCGATCAGTTTCTGGTGGCGGCGCTGGAGGCTGCACTCGCGCTCGCCGAGGTGGACGGTGGTGCCGTGGGCGTCGGCCAGCACCTGCACCTCGATGTGGCGCGGCCGGTCGACCCAGCGCTCCAGCAGCAGGGTGTCGTCACCGAACGCGGTGCGGGCGACGCGGCGGGCGGCGGCGATCTCGGTGGGCAGGTCGGCCCGGTCCCGCACGAGGCGCATGCCCTTGCCGCCGCCGCCGGCGGACGGCTTGAGCAGCACGGGGTAGCCGATCCCGTCGGCGGCGGCGACCAGGTCCTCGTCGGTGGGCGCGGCGGCCTGGCTGCCGGGCACCACCGGGACGCCGGCGGCCCGGACGGCCTCCTTGGCGTTGATCTTGTCGCCCATCAACTCGACCGCACCGGGAGGTGGTCCGATGAAGACGAGGCCCGCGTCGGCGCAGGCGCGGGCGAAGCCGGGGTTCTCGGCGAGGAAGCCGTAGCCGGGGTGGACGGCCTGGGCGCCGGTGCGGCGGGCGGCGGCCAGGATCCGGTCGGCCCGCAGGTAGGTCTCGGCCGCCGAACTGTCGCTGCGGTCGGCCGGGCCGAGCCGGACCGCGACATCCGCTTCGCGGACGTGCGGGGCGTCGGCGTCCGCGTCGCTGAACACGGCGACCGAACGGACGCCGAGCCGCCGCAGGGTGCGGATCACCCGGAGGGCGATCTCGCCGCGGTTGGCGACCAGAACTGTGTCGAACATGGGAGGCGTTCCTCCGGGTCGAGGGGAGCCGTACGAAGGAGGTGGCGGTGGGCAGTCGGGCGCCGGCCCGGGACCGGACCGGCGCCGTGGACGTCACACCCGGAAGGGAGGGAGCACGGGCACGGGAACGCGCCGGTGCGCGGTCACATGCGGAAGACGCCGTACGGGGCGGGCGGCGCCAACGGGGCGTTCGCGCAGGCGGTGAGCGCGAGGCCGACGGCGGTACGGGTGTCCATCGGGTCGATCACGCCGTCGTCCCAGAGCCGGGCGGAGGCGTAGTAGGCGCTGCCCTGGTGCTCGTACTGCTCGCGGACGGGGCGCTTGAACTCCTCCTCCGCCTCGGCCGGCCACTGCTCGCCGCGCGCCTCCAACTGGTCGCGGCGGACGGTGGCGAGGACGGAGGCGGCCTGCTCGCCGCCCATCACGGAGATCTTGGCGCCCGGCCACATCCACAGGAAGCGGGGTGAGTAGGCCCGGCCGCACATCGAGTAGTTGCCGGCTCCGTACGAGCCGCCGATCACCACGGTCAGCTTCGGGACACGGGTGCAGGCGACGGCGTTGACCATCTTGGCGCCGTTCTTGGCGATGCCGCCCGCCTCGTACTGCCGGCCGACCATGAAGCCGGTGATGTTCTGCAGGAAGAGGAGGGGGATGCCGCGCTGGTCGCACAACTCGATGAAGTGGGCGCCCTTGAGGGCCGACTCGGAGAACAGCACGCCGTTGTTGGCGACGATGCCGACGGGGTGGCCGTGGATCCGGGCGAAGCCGGTCACCAGCGTCGAGCCGTACTCCGCCTTGAACTCGGCGAAGCGGCTGCCGTCCACCAGACGGGCGATCACCTCGCGCACGTCGTAGGGCGTGCGCGGGTCGACCGGGACGGCCCCGTACAGGCCCGCCGGGTCCACGGCCGGCGGCTCGACGGGGGAGAGCGGCCAGGGCTTGGCCGCGCGCGGGCCCAGCCCGGCGACGATCGTACGGACGATGGACAGCGCGTGGGCGTCGTCCTCGGCCAGGTGGTCCGTCACGCCCGAGGTGCGGGAGTGCAGGTCGCCGCCGCCCAGTTCCTCGGCGGTGACCACCTCGCCGGTGGCGGCCTTCACCAGCGGCGGCCCGCCCAGGAAGATCGTGCCCTGGTTGCGGACGATCACGGCCTGGTCGCTCATCGCCGGGACGTAGGCGCCGCCGGCCGTGCACGAGCCGAGCACGGCGGCGATCTGCGGGATGCCCGCGGCGGAGAGCCTGGCCTGGTTGTAGAAGATCCGGCCGAAGTGGTCGCGGTCCGGGAAGACCTCGTCCTGCATCGGGAGGAAGGCGCCGCCGGAGTCCACCAGGTAGACGCAGGGCAGCCGGTTCTCCAGCGCGACCTCCTGGGCGCGCAGGTGCTTCTTCACCGTCATCGGGTAGTAGGTGCCGCCCTTGACGGTGGCGTCGTTGGCGACCACCACCACCTCGCGTCCGGCGACCCGGCCGATGCCGGCGATCACCCCGGCCGCGGGCGCGGCCCCGTCGTACATCCCGTCGGCGGCCAGCGGGGCCAGTTCCAGGAAGGGCGAGGCCGGGTCGAGCAGGGTGTCCACCCGGTCGCGGGGGAGGAGCTTGCCGCGCGCGGTGTGCCGGGCCCGGGCCTTGGCACCACCGCCCAGCGCGGCGGCGTCGAGCTTCGCGCGCAGTTCGGCGACCAGGGCCTGGTGCGCCTCGGTGTTGGCGCGGTAGGCCGCGGAGCCCGGGTCGGCCGAGGTGCCGAGCCGGGGCGCCGGTGCGGCGGCTCCGGGCGGAACGGCGCCCGGCGCCGTCACGGTGCCGCTCGCTGTGCCGTTCGCTGTGCTGAGCTGGAGGCCGGTGGGTACGCCGGCGGTTGAGATGACCATTCCCAAGAGCTCCCTTGCCCTCGGCACCAAGGCGGGCGCCGGGTACGGTGCGCCCATGGAATCCCACGTTAATTAACGTTAACTTGCGTCGCCCAGGTTAACGACCGATAACCCCACTGTCTACGATGGACGGCATGTCGAACGTCCCCGCAGCCTCCGCACTCCCCCGCCGCGACCAGATCCGCCGGGAGGCCGCGCGACTGTTCGCCGCCCGGGGCTTCCTGGGCGTGGGTGTGGACGAGATCGGCAAGGCCGTCGGAATCAGCGGGCCCGGGCTCTACCGCCACTTCGCCGGCAAGGACGCGATGCTGGCCGACCTGCTGATCGGGATCAGCGAGCGCCTGCTGGAGGAGGGGCGCCGCCGGGCGGGGGGCGGCGACGGCCCGGCCGCCGCACTGGACGCGCTGATCGGCGGCCACGTCGACTTCGCCCTCGGCGACCGCGACCTGATCACCCTGCACGACCGCGAGCTGCTGAACCTCAAGGAGGAGGACCGCCGTACGGTCCGCCGGCTCCAGCGCGGCTACGTCGAACTCTGGGTGGACGTGGTCCGGCAGGCCTACCCGGCACTGGCCGACCCCACCGCCGAGCCGGTGGCGCGGGCCGCCGTGCACGCCGTCTTCGGCCTGATCAACTCGACCCCGCACAGCCTGGGCTCGAACCCCGGCCTGGGCTCGAACCCCGGCCAGGGCCCGAATCCCGGCCAGGGCGAGCGCTCCGGTCTTCAGCGCGACGGCATGGCCGCCCTGCTGCACGCGCTCGCGCACGGCGCGTTCGCCGCCGCAGCGGACGCGGCTGCCGCGGATTCGGTGCCTGCGGATTCGGCGCCCGCGAGCGACTGAGCCCCGTCGAGCCCCTGTTCTCCCGGCGTGCTTCCCTCGCGCGCCAGGCCGTCGCCGGACGGGTTCCCGGGCCTCGCCCGCCCAGTCTCCGCCCGCTCCCGCCCCGGGCCGGGCAAGCTGGAAGGGTCTAGGTCCAAAGGACGGCGCCCGCCCGCCCGCGGTCGCTGGGCGTCCGACGGGTTGTGGGTGACCCTGGAGTCGGACGCCGGCCGACGGCGGCCGTGCGGATGTTCGACCGGGAATCTCCGCAGGCCGCGGGCTGTTGGCCAGTCCGCCGGACCGGACGATCCGGGCTGCCCCGGCCCACGCCGCACCCATCCGGGTCGGAAAACGCCGTGGCGGCCACCCGATGAAATGGTTAGCATCCCTAAATATGCCTGAGACTCACGGATCCACGGTGGAGCAATCCCCGAGCGGCCCTCCGGCTCCCGGCCGGGCGCCGGAGGCCCCCGTCGGCGAGCACGCCGCCGGAACGAGCGGAACGAGCGGCACGAGCGGAGCGGATGAGCCCGCCAAGCCCGCCGGCTGGCTGCGGCGCCTGGTCGCCTACAGCTGGCGTTCCCGGCGCAACCTGATGCTGGCGTTCGGCGCCTCGCTCCTCGGCATGGCCGTCACCGCGCTGGTGCCGCTGGTCACCAAGCTGATCATCGACGACGTCATCGTCACCCACACCCGTTCGCTGGCCCCCTGGGCCGTGGTGATGCTGCTGGCCGCCGCCGTGGTCTTCGGCTGCACCCAGGTCCGGCGCTACTACGGCGGCCGGCTCGCCCTCGACGTCCAGCACGACCTGCGCAGCGACCTGTTCCGGTCGCTCGGCCGGCTGGACGGCCACCGCCAGGACCGGCTGGACACCGGCCAGGTGATCGGGCGCGCGACCTCGGACCTCCAGCTGGTCAACGGTCTGCTCTCGATGCTGCCGATGATGACCGGCTACCTGCTGATGTTCGTCATGTCGCTGGTCGTGATGGTCTGGCTGTCCCCGCCGCTGACCCTGGTCGCCCTGGTGATGGCACCCGCGCTGTGGTGGGTCTCGGCGTTCAGCCGCAAGCGCCTGTTCCCCGCGACCTGGGCCGCCCAGCAGGAGGCGGCCGCCGTCGCGGGCGTCGTGGACGGAGCGATCGGCGGCGTCCGGGTGGTCAAGGGCTTCGGCCAGGAGGCGCAGGAGCTGGACAAGCTGGAGCAGGCCTCGCACGGCCTGTTCGCCGCCCGGCTCCGGTCGATCCGGCTCAACGCCCGCTACAACCCGGCGATGCAGGCCATTCCGGCCCTCGCCCAGGTCGCCGTGCTCGCCTTCGGCGGCTGGCTGGCCGTGGACGGCCGGGTCACGCTCGGGACCTTCGTCGCCTTCTCCACCTATGTCGCCCAGATGACCGGCCCGGTGCGGATGCTGACCATGATCATCACGGTCGGCCAGCAGGCGCGGGCGGGTGTGGAGCGGGTCCTGGAGCTGATCGACGAGCGACCGCTGGTCCAGGAGCGCCCGGACGCGCTCACCCTGGACCTCGCCTCGGCCGGCACCGCACAGGGCACCGCCCCGGCCGGCACCGCACAGGGCACCGCCCCGGCCGGCACCGCACAGGGCGCCGCCCCGCACCCCGCCACCGTGGGCCCCCGGACCCCCGACGTCGCCCTGGAGTTCGACCAGGTCGAGTTCCGCTACGACCCCGAGCACCCGGCCCCCGTCCTGCACGGCCTCGACCTGAAGCTGGCCCCCGGTGAGACCCTCGCCCTGGTCGGCGCCTCCGGTTCGGGCAAGTCGACGGTGGCCCAGCTGGTGCCGCGGTTCTACGACCCGGCCGCCGGTACCGTCCGCCTCTTCGGCCACGACCTGCGTGACCTCACGCTGGACTCGGTCCGTGCGACGGTCGGCATCGTCCCCGAGGAGAGCTTCCTCTTCTCCGAGTCGGTCCGCACCAACATCGCCTACGGCCGTCCGGACGCCACGGACGAGCAGGTCGTCGCCGCCGCCCGCGCCGCCCAGGCCGACGAGTTCGTCCGCGCGCTCCCGGACGGCTACGAGACCAGGGTCGGCGAGCAGGGCCTGACCCTCTCCGGCGGCCAGCGCCAGCGCATCGCCCTGGCCCGGGCGATCCTCACCGATCCTCGGATCCTGCTGCTGGACGACGCCACCTCGGCGGTGGACCCGCAGATCGAGGCCGAGATCCACGACGCGCTGCGCTCGGTGATGACCGGTCGCACCACGCTGCTGATCGCGCACCGCCGCTCGACCCTCCAGCTCGCGGACCGGATCGCCGTCCTGGACCACGGCCGGCTGCTGGACATCGGGACGCACGAGGAACTCGAAGCCCGATGTCCCCGCTACCGGGCCCTGATCACCGACCCGGAGGCCGGCCGCGGCCCCGAGCCGCAGGTGGCACTCCACCCCGAGAACGAGCAGGCCGAACGCCCCGAGCACCCCGAGCAGGCCGGACACCCCGAGCAGGCCGGACACCCCGAACACCCCGAGCAGGAGAACCGGGCCGATCGGCAGGCCCCCACGGCCCAGCCGACCCCGGCCCAGCCGACCCCCGTCCTCCCCACCCCCGCCCTGGCCAGGGCCGCCCGCACCGCCGACCCCGATCTGCTGGCCAAGGTCGCGGCCCTCCCGCCCGCCGACGACTCCCCGGCCGTCTCCCGCGCCGAGGCCGAGGCCGGCGACCCCGACTTCACCCTGAGCCGCCTGCTCCGTTCCTTCCGCACCCCGCTGCTCGTCGCGCTGCTGCTGGTCGCCCTGGACGCGGCGGCCGGTCTGGTCCTGCCGGTGCTGATCCGGCACGGCATCGACGAGGGGGTCCGCAAGGGCCTGATGTCCGGTGTCGCGGTGGCCTCGCTGACCGCGCTGGTCGTGGTGCTGCTGGACTGGCTGGTGCAGGGCGCCGAGAACCGGGTGAGCGGCCGTACCGGCGAGCGCGTCCTCTACACGCTCCGGCTCAAGATCTTCGCCCACCTCAACCGGCTCGGCCTGGACTACTACGAGCGCGAGCTGACCGGCCGGATCATGACCCGGATGACCACCGACCTGGACTCGCTGACGTCGTTCCTGCAGACCGGCATGGTCACCGCGGTGGTGAGCCTGCTGACCTTCGTCGGGATCTTCGCCGCGCTGCTGATCATCGACGCCGGCCTGGCCCTGGTGGTCTTCGCCGTGCTGCCGCTGCTGGTGATCGCCACGCTGGTGTTCCGCAAGAAGTCCAAGGACCAGTACGAGCGCTCCCGTGACCTGATCAGCACCGTCAACGCCGACCTCCAGGAGAACGTGGCCGGCATGCGGATCGTCCAGGCCTTCCGCCGCCTGGACACCAACACCGACCGCTTCGTGGCGCGCGGCGTCGCCTACCGCGAGGCCCGGGTCCGCGCGCAGCTGTACATCTCGCTGTACTTCCCGTTCGTCCAGTTCCTCTCCAGCGTGGCCGCCGCGCTGGTGCTGATCGTCGGTGCCTCCCGGGTCGACGCGGGGACGCTGACGGTCGGCGCGCTGGTCGCGTACCTGCTCTACATCGACCTGTTCTTCGCGCCGGTCAACCAGCTGTCCCAGATCTTCGACGGCTACCAGCAGGCCTCGGTGAGCCTGGGCCGGATCCGCGAGCTGCTGCGCACTCCGACCACCACGGCCGAGGCGGCCGACCCGGTCCCGGTGGCCAAGGCGCTGCGCGGCGAGATCGACTTCGAGGGGGTCGGCTTCGCCTACAACGGCGGCGCGGACGGTGCCCCGGACGTGCTGACCGAGGTGAACCTGCACATCCCGGCCGGGCAGCGGGTGGCCCTGGTCGGCGAGACCGGCGCCGGCAAGTCGACGCTGGTCAAGCTGGTGGCCCGGTTCTACGACGCGACGGCGGGCACCGTCCGGGTGGACGGTGTCGACCTCGCCCGCTACGACCTGGCGCAGTACCGCCACCGCCTGGGCGTGGTGCCGCAGGAGGCGTACCTGTTCGCGGGTACGGTCCGCGAGGCGATCGCGTACGGCCGGCCGGACGCCTCGGCGGCCGAGGTGGAGGCGGCGGCCCGTGCGGTCGGCGCGCACGACATGATCGTCCGGCTGTCGGGCGGTTACGAGCACGAGGTGGCCGGCCGCGGCCGCAACCTCTCGGCGGGGCAGCGCCAGCTGATCGCGCTGGCCCGGGCGGAACTGGTCGACCCGGACATCCTGCTGCTCGACGAGGCCACCGCCGCGCTCGACCTGGCCACCGAGGCGGTGGTCAATCGGGCCGCCGACCGGCTCAGCGGCGGTCGCACCACCCTGGTCATCGCGCACCGGCTGACCACGGCCGAACGTGCCGACCGGGTGGTCGTGCTCGACCACGGCCGGGTGGTGGAGGACGGCACCCACACCGAACTGCTCGCCCGGGGCGGCACCTACGCCCGGCTCTGGCAGGCGTTCATCGCGGACGGCCACCCGACGGTCGACACGGCCGACACGGCCGACACGGCCGAGGCGGTCGCCGCCGGATAGCCCGCTCAGCCCGCTCAGCCCGGTCGGCCGGGCCGCCCCGCCGGCCGGGTCAGCCGGGCCGACCGCGCCGAGCCCGTCAGGCGGCGATCAGCGAGGTGAGCAGCCCCGACGGGTCGATCCCGTGCGGCAGTTCGCTCACCTGCCCGTCCCCGACCTCGACCACCCGCCAGCCGGAGCCGTCGGCCCGGCTGGCGAGGTCGGTGGTGACGAAGCGGCAGCCGAGCATCCGGACCAGCGGCCGGACATCGGTGAGGTCGGGCTCGACGCTCAGGTGCGGGGCGTCCGGGTGCGGTCCGACCAGGACCGGGCTGCCGTCCAGCCACCACACCCGCGCCTCCACGGCCCGCCCGCCGGCGCCCGGCCCGTCGGCCTCGGCCCCACCCTCGACGCCGTCCGGGCCGCCGCCGTCCTCCGGGCCGCCGGTGCCGTCCGGAGCACCGACACCGCCCGGAGCGCCGTCCGCAGGTCCGTCCGCGCGCTCGAACTCCTCGTACCGTCGCAGGACCACCCCGCCGGCCAGGAACTCGCCCTGCAGCTCGACGAACCGCCGCACCACCCGGTCGACCGCCGCCAGGTCGGCCAACTCGGGTACGTAGCAGGCCTCGTCCCACTCGTGCTTGCGCGACTTCACGTAGTCCTTGACGATCGCCGGCCCGCTCCCGCCGATCCGGGCCGCCGCCGCCGCGATCGCCTCCGGCCCGGGCGGCACCGGCCCGTCGGAGGGGATCCACGCGCTGGCCGGGGTCGCACCCTCGAACACGCCGTACCAGCCCGGAAGTTCGTGCGCCGCCGCGTAACCGGGCGCGCTGGTCAGCAGGTTGCCGCCGCGGGCGGTGAGCGCGGCGGCGAAACCGGCGTACCGGGCGGAGGGGAGCATCCAACCCCGGTACCAGAGCGGGCCGCTGTCCCGCGGCACCTGTCGGACCGCCTCCCGGGCCCGCCCGGCGAGCAGCGCGTCGTGGTCGACCAGGTGGTGCTCGCCGCCCGACTCCCGCAGCAGCCGGGCCTCCCAGGCGAAGTGCGGATCCGGTCGGCGCGGGTTGAGCGGATCGGCGGGGAAGATGATCGCGGGTACGGGCATGGCCGTCAGGGTAAGGCCCGGAGGCCGCGAACCGTCGTCGGGCGCAGGGCCGGAGCGGCGAATCCGCTCGACGCTCCGGACGGCCGCTGCGAGAGTGATCCGATGCGAAACCTGTTGCGATCCCGCAAGCGCGTGCCCCGGCAGGCCGCCCGGACGGTGGTCCTGGACGGGACCGGCTCGGTGTTCCTGCTCCGTTCGGACAACGACGAGGTCGGCGTCCACTGGACCATGCCGGGCGGCGGGCTGGAGCCGGGCGAGTCCCCCCGGGAGGGCGCCCGGCGCGAGCTGTGGGAGGAGACCGGCTGGTCCGACCTCGAACCCGGCCCGCTGCTCTGCACCTGGGAACACGACTTCACCTGGCACGGCACCCCGGTCCGCCAGCACGAGCACATCTACCTCACCGGCGGACCGCACCGAGGCCCGGTCGGCGACGTCAGCGCGGTGCACGCCGTCGACCGGATCCTCGACTGGCGCTGGTGGACCCCGGCCGACCTCGCCGACGAGCACGCCGACGCGCTCTGGCCGCCCCGGCTGCCGGAACTGCTGGACGCCGTCCGCCAGGGCTGGGCCGTGGACGGACGCCCGCCGGTGCCGGTCGACCTCGGGTACGTCCCGAACGGCCCGGTCGTCCGCTGAGCAGCGGCGACCGCGCACCGGTCACGCCGACCGGTCGCGCCCGCTGAGCGTCCAGTGCCGTGCCGTGCCGTGCTGCGCCGAGCGGCGCGGCACGACGCCCGCCGAGCCGGGCCCGCCGGTCGGCTACGGGTGCCCGCCGCGTCGGCCGCGCGAGGCCGGGACGGGCTGCCAGCCGTGCAGTTCCAGTTCCCGGTCGTGCAGAGCACCCGGGTTCATCAGCACCGTCAGCCGGGCGTCGGCGAGTTGCTCGAAGCCGAGCCCGGTGGCGGACAGCAACTGCTCGGTCGACACCGAGACGGCGATGGCGGGGCGCCAGGATGGCAGTACCACCAGGCTGGTGCCGCGTCCGACCCTGATCGGCTCGGCCGCCACCCGGACCGGTGCCCGCTCCTCCGGCCAGCCGACGGTTTCGGGCTGGCCGGGGCTGCCACCGATCAGGATGCCGAGCGGCGGTTCGCCGGGCGGCGCGACGCCCGGGGCCGGCGGGGTCCCGGTACCGGGACCGGCGTCGGTCCCGTACGGCACCTGGCCTGCCACCGTCCCCGTTGCACCGCCGAGTTCACCCGCCGGGGCGACGGTTCCCCGGAGGTCCGAGCGGGTCGGGTCGGGCGCGGCCGTCTCCCGTGCGGTCGCCTCCTGCCCGCTTCCGGCGGCGGCCTGCGGGTGCATCCGGCGCAGTCGGCGCGAGGGCGACGGCCGCCGGGATCCGAGGGGCCTCGGCTGCTCGCGGGCCGGTCGCCTGGCTTCGACGGGCGGGGCGCCCTTCGGTGCCGCGGCGGGCGCGGTGAACCGGACGAACCCGAACCCGGCCTCGGCCTCTGTCTCCGGCTCTGCAGCAGCCGCAGCCGCCGCAGCCGCCTCGTCCCCGGTGGGTTCGTCACCGGTGGGTTCGTCACCGGCGGGTTCGCCGAGCAGCGCCCGGACCTCGGCGACCGGCCGGCGGCACGCCTCCGCCAGCTCGGCGACCGTGCGGCCCCGGGCACGGGCGGCGCGCAGCCGCTCGGCGAAAGCGGCCCGCAGGCGGTCGGCGGTCGGATCACCGTGGTCGGCGGTGCTCGCGGAAGGCACCGTCGGGGTGGACGCCACGGGGGCCGCGGCGGGAAGGACGGGCGCGTCCGCGTCGTTCCGGCCGCGCGGCCGCGGCACCGAGTCGTGGCGGGTCGCGCAGTTCCGGTGGCCCGCTCCGTCGGAGGAGCCGGGCGTGGCGGTGCCCGTCTCGGTGGCGGTCGCGATCGAGCAGATCGGGACGGCCGGGACGGTCGTGGCGGGTTGCCCGGGTGTGCCGGGCGGAGGGGAGGATCCGGCACCGTCCCGGGGCGGGCCGGGCAGGGGCGGTTCGGTCGGAGCGGGGTGGAGCGAGGTCATCGGCGGGGCCCTTCGGGGGATGGTCCCGATGATCCTCCCGTACCGCGCGACCAGCTCCAAGCGTCGGACCCGATGGTGTGCGCGAGACCACCGGGAGTCCGTCGCGAGGAGTGTGGTGAGGGCCACCGCGAGATGATCGTGAGATCACACGGGATCACCAAGGGTGTCCCGGGAACGCCCCACGAAAGCACCAAGAGGGCTTCGCCGCACCGCTCTCGGTACTCGCCGCACGGTCTCGGTGCTCGCCGTACCGCTGTCGGCGGTCCGCCCTTCGAAGCCCCTCGAATGCCTCTCGAAGCCTCTCGAAGCCCGCCCCTCGAAGCCCGCCCCTCGAACTCCGCCGCCCGACACCCCGCCCGGGGCGCCGGATCAACTCCCGGGCGCCACGAACCCCTTGAGGTCGGCGAGCACCGCGTTCGCCGCCATGACGCCGAGCCCGAGGAACCAGGTCTCGTCCGAAACCGGCCGGGCCTGACCGGACTTGACCGCGCCGAGCGTCTTCCAGAGCGCGCCGCCCAGCACCGTGTCCTGGTTGGTCGAGCTGGGGCTGCCGTACACGCCGTAGAAGATCCAGTCGGCGTCGGCCTTGTCGATCTGCTCCGGACTGACCTCCACCGCCAGTTCCTTGACCTGCTCGATCGCGGGCTGCGGCAGCGGCACGTCGGTGAGGATGGTGCCGATGAAGGAGAGCTCGGCGTAGAGCCGGGTGCGGCCGGGCATGAAGCGCAGCGGCGTGATGGTGGGCCGCTTGTCGCCGAGCTTGGCGCCGATCGCGGCGGCCGCCGCCTGGTAGGCGTCGAGCTGCGCCTTGGCCTCGGCCTCCAGGCCGAACGTGCAGGCGTTGAGCAGGAAGTTCTGCTTCCAGGGGTAGCCGGGCCGCATCGAGAAGACGGTCGGCGCGATCTTGGACAGCTGCGCGTACTGGTCCTGGGCGCGCAACTGGCTGCCGAGGATCAGGTCCGGCTTGAGCGCGGCGATGGCCTCCAGGTTGAGGCTGTTGATGGTGCCGACGGCGGCCGGGCTGCCGGCCTTGTCCTTGAGGTAGGACGGCATGGTCTTGGAGCCGTCGGTGTGGACGACGCCGACCGGCTGGATGCCGAGCGAGACGACGTTGTCGAGCTCGCCGGTGTCCAGCACCACGACCCGGGTGGGTCGGGCCGGGAGGACGGTCTCGCCCATCGCGTGCCGGACGGTGCGCGGGTAGACGCCGGGGGCGGCGTCGGTGCCGAACGTCTTCATCTTCTCGATCACGCCGGCGTAGTCGTCGCCGCCCTGCTTGACCGACTTCTGGTCGGGCGTGGAGCCGCCGCCGCCGGGGGTCGATCCGCCGCCGCCGGATCCGCCGGAGCTTCCGCAGGCGGTGAGCAGCCCGCCGAGGCCGAGCACCGCTCCGCCGGCGATTCCGGCGGTGAGGAACCGGCGGCGGCTCGGGGTGCGGGTGGCGAGGGCCAGGCCGTCGGGGGTGGGGGCCACGCGACGCTCCTTCGTGGGTCGGGTCGGGGCAGATCGAACTTAGGTGAGGCAAACCTATCCCGATGCCGACCGGACGCCCCCACCGGGGGAGCCCAGGGGCAGTCAAAAGTCATCGTAAGTGCATAAAATCACCAAGAGTTGGTCTATTCAACATTCCGTGTCCGCACTTAGAGTGCGCTGGTGTTTGATCAGCAGCTCTCAGAGCACACAAGCAGCGGCCGGGCAATGGCGCCCGGCGCTCCGCAGGGTGCCCCGGTCAGTGGCACCAGTGGTGGAGTCCCCGACCAGGGGACGGCTGGGGGAGCGGGGGACAAGGGGCTACGGGGCGGCTCCGTCGGATTGCTGAGCAGTGTGGTCCTGGGCGTCTCGACGGTCGCCCCGGTCTACTGCCTGACCGCGACGCTCGGCCCGACCGTCACCGCGGTCGGCGTCCAGATGCCCGCGGTGTTCCTTGCGGGCTTCCTGCCCATGCTGCTCGTCGCGTTCGCGTACAAGGAGCTCAACAAGGACTTCCCGGACTGCGGCACGTCCTTCACCTGGACGGTCAAGGCCTTCGGCCCCCGGGTCGGCTGGATGGCCGGCTGGGGGCTGACCGTCGCGACCATCATCGTGCTGTCCAACCTGGCCGGGGTGGCGACCGACTTCCTCTACCGGATGCTCGGCGAGATGACCGGCAGCGCCTGGGTCACCGGACTCGACGACAACAAGGCCGTCCACCTGCTCACCGTGGTCCTGCTGATCGCCGCCGCCACCGCGATGAGCTACCGGGGGATGACCGCCACCAAGTGGTTCCAGTACAGCCTGGTCGGCCTCCAGCTGGCCGTGCTGCTGCTCTTCTCGGCGATCGCCATAGGCAAGGCCGCGGCCGGCGACCTGCCCGACTCGATCGGCTTCTCCTTCTCCTGGCTCAACCCGCTCCAGGTGAGCTCGTTCAGCGCGTTCACCGCCGGGCTGTCGCTGTCGATCTTCATGTACTGGGGCTGGGACACCTGCCTGACCATGAACGAGGAGACCCTCGGCAGCGCCAAGACCCCCGGCCGCGCCGCGATGATCTCCATGGTCACCCTGGTCGGCTCGTACCTGCTGGTCGCGATCTCCGCCCAGATGTTCGCCGGGGTCGGCACCACCGGCACGGGCCTCGGCAACCCGGAGACCGCCGACAACGTCTTCGCCGCGCTCGCCCGCCCGGTGCTCGGCTCGCCGTGGAGCATCCTGCTCTTCCTGGCCGTCGTCGCCAGCGCCGCCGCCAGCCTGCAGACCACCTTCATCCCGGTGGCCCGGACCCTGCTCGCGATGAGCGCCTATCGCGCCGTGCCGCCGCGCTTCGGCGCCGTCCACCCGCGCTTCCGCACCCCCGGTTACGCGACCGTCGCGGCCGGCATCGCCACCGCCGTGTTCTACGTCGGCATGAGCCTGATCAGCGAGAACGTCGTCCAGGACACCATCCTGGCGCTCGGTCTGATGATCTGCTTCTACTACGCGCTGACCGCCTTCGCCTGCGTCTGGTACTTCCGCCGCTCGCTGCGCTCCGGCCCGCGCCACCTGCTGCTCCGGGGCATCGCCCCGCTCCTCGGCGGCGTCCTGCTGAGCGGGGTCTTCCTCCAGACCCTCACCGACGCCTGGAGCCCCGACTACGGCAGCGGCGCCGTCCTCGGCATCGGCTCGGTGTTCGTCATCGGCGTCGGCATCCTGCTGCTCGGCGCCGTGCTGATGACCTGCTACGGCCTGCTGCGGCCGGAGTTCTTCCGCGGCGAGACGCTGCGCAAGGAAACTCCCGCGCTGGTGGTGGAGGACTGACGCTACCCTTGGGCCCATGAAGCGCTTCGTGGGCCTGAACTGGCGGCCGTCCTAGGACGGCCACCGCACCCACGCGACCAGGGCCGTCCGGGATGGACGGCCCTGTTGCGTTTCCCGCTCCCCGCGGGAGGGGCCCCTCGCCCCGGACGGCCGCCACCGCCGCCGTACCGAGGAGAGACCTTGACCCCCGAGACCGTCGCCGCCGCTGCTCCCACCGCCGCCGCCGCTGCTGCCACCGTTTCTGCCCCTGCCCCTGCCGCTGCCTCTGTTCCCGCTCCCGAGGCCGCTGCCACCGCCCTCGTCGACGACCCCGCCTCCCACCGCGTCCTCACCGGGGACCGCCCCACCGGCCCGCTCCACCTCGGCCACTACTTCGGCACCCTGCACAACCGCGTCCGCCTGCACGACCAGGGCGTCGAGATGTTCGTCGTGGTCGCCGACTACCAGGTGATCACCGACCGCGACCTCGCCGACCGGCTCGCCGAGCACACCGAGAACCTGGTGCTCGACTACCTCGCGGCCGGACTCGACCCCGAGCGGGCCACGATCTTCGCGCACAGCGCCGTCCCCGCCCTCAACCAGCTGCTGCTGCCCTTCCTCAGCCTGGTCAGCGTCGCCGAACTGAACCGCAACCCCACCGTCAAGGACGAGATCGCGCACTCCCGCCAGTCCGCCGTCAGCGGGCTGATGTTCACCTACCCCGTCCACCAGGCCGCCGACATCCTGTTCTGCAAGGCCGACCTCGTCCCGGTCGGCCAGGACCAGCTGCCCCACCTCGAAGTCGCCCGCACCGTCGCCCGCCGTTTCAACGACCGCTACCCGCACGCCGACGGCAGCGCCGTCTTCCCCCTCCCGCAGGCGCTGCTCTCCGACGCCCCGATGCTGCTCGGCACCGACGGCGGAAAGATGAGCAAGAGCCGCGGCAACGCCATCGCCCTCGGGGCCTCCGAGGACGAGACCGCCCGCACCATCCGCGGCGCCAGGACCGACGCCGACCGCCGCATCGGCTACGACCCGGTCAACCGGCCCGAGGTCGCCGGCCTCCTCCAGCTCGCCGCGCTCTGCCAGGACCGCGCCCCCGAGGCCGTCGCCGAGGAGATCGGCGACGGCGGAGCCGCCGTGCTCAAGCGCACCGTCACCGAGTCCGTCAACGAGTACTTCCGCCCGCTGCGCGCCCGCCGAGCCGCACTCGCCGCCGACCGGGGCCACCTGCGCCGGGTCCTGCGGGACGGCGCCGAACGCGCCGGCGCCGTCGCCGAGGCCACCCTCGCCGAGGTCCGGGAGGTGATGGGGTCGATCTGAAGGGCCCCCGCCCCGGCGAGGCCGGCCGGGCCCCGCAGACATCGGCCGGATGACGAGGGGGCATACCGTGACCGGGCGGTCGCGACCACAGCGCGCCCGCCCGCGTCCCGCTCCCGTGTTTGAAAGGCGGCCCCGGCCCATGGACCAGCACCCGACCACGCCCGGCCAGGGGCTGACCCGACCGCCGCACCTGCGCCCCGGCGACCACATCGCCGTCGTCGCCCCCAGCGGCCCGATCGAACCCGAGCGCCTCACCGCAGGCTGCGCGATCCTCCGCTCCTGGGGGCTGCGCGTCACCGTCGCCCCGCACGTCCTCGACACCCACCCCGCCCTCGGCTACCTCGCCGGCACCGACGCCGACCGCGCCGCCGACCTCCGGAACGCCTGGCTCGACCCCACCGTCGACGCCGTCATCTGCGCCCGGGGCGGCTACGGCGTGCACCGCATCGTCGACCTCCTCGACTGGACGGCGATGCGCGCCGCCGCGCCCAAGCCCTTCATCGGCTTCAGCGATGTCAGCTCCCTGCACGAGGCGTTCGCCCGGCACCTCGGCCTCGCCACCCTGTACGGGCCGCTGGCCGCCGGAGCCTCCTTCATCTCCGACGGCCCCACCGCCGAACACCTCCGCCGCACCCTCTTCGACCCCGCCGCCACCACGGTCCTCACCTCGCCCACCGCCGCCCCGCTCGTCCCCGGCCGGGCCCGCGGCATCACCGCCGGAGGCTGCGTCCACGTCCTCGCCGCCGAACGCGGCACACCCGCGGCCCGGCCCTCGTACGAGGGCAGCATCCTGGTGCTCGAAGACGTGAACGAGCACCCGTACCAACTCGACCGCCTGCTCACCCAGTTCCTGCGGTCCGGCGCCCTGGACGGCGTGGCCGGCATCGCCCTCGGCTCCTGGGAGGGCTGCGGGCGGCCCGAGCGGGTCCGCGAGGTGATGCTCGACCGGCTCGGCGGGCTCGGCATACCGGTGCTCTGGGAACTGGGCTTCGGGCACTGCCCGTCCACCCTCACCGTCCCGCTCGGGATCCCCGCTCTCCTCGACGCCGACGCGGGCACGCTCACCCTGGACCTGCCCGCACTCGACCTGCCCGCACTCGACCGGCCCGTTCCCGACCGGCCGGTACCGGACCCGCCCGTACTCGACCGGCCCGCGACGGATCCGCGCTGAGTAAGGTGCGGCCATGAACGAGGACCGCCTGACCGCCCTCGCCCTCGGATTCCTCCGCGGCCCGGGCAGCAACGCCCGTACGATCCTCGGACTTGCCGGCCCGCCCGGCGCCGGCAAGTCCACCCTGGCCCGCCACCTGGTCACCGAGGTCGAACGCGCCGAAGGGGCCGGCACCGCCGCCTACGTCCCGCTCGACGGCTTCCACCTCTCCGGCGCCCAGCTCCACCGCCTCGACCTGACCCACCGCAAGGGCGCCCCGGCCACCTTCGACGCCCACGGCTACGTCGCCCTGCTGCGCCGCATCGCCGCCGACCGCTTCCAGGACATCTACGTCCCGGACTTCGACCGCACCCTGGACGAGCCGGTCGCCGCCCGCCACGTGGTCCGCCCGCACACCCGCCTCGTCATCACCGAGGGCAACTACCTCGCCTCCGCCGACACCCCCTGGCCGGACGCCCGCCGCCTGCTGCGCGAACTCTGGTACGTCCACACCGACGACGCCGTCCGGGAGGAACGCCTGCTGGGCCGCCACCGCGACGGTGGCCGCGACGAGGCCACCGCCCGCCACTGGGTCACCGGCAACGACCACCCGAACGCCGAGTACGTGAAGCCGGGCAGGGCACTCTGCACCCGGACCGTCCCCGGGACCGGGTTGCCTCCGGCGCCGGACAGGGGTAGTGTTTCCTAGTCGCTCGGCAGGGAGCACCGGACACGCTTACGTGTGGACGGTCCCGGGGCGGCCAATCCCTGAAACACCACTTCCGGTTCGTGCCGATCGTTTTCGCATTCCTGCGTGACGGTGGGGGCTTATTCGGCGTGCTCGTTTTATCGGATTGCGGTCGATTCGCTTTTCGGAGCGGGGATCG
>NZ_JBHTRF010000067.1:0-50122 GCF_042796115.1 Kitasatospora sp. NPDC056446
ACCCCTCCGCCCCGCCGGCCCCCGCCCCTTGTGATTGCGTCGCCCCCCCGCGCTTCCCACCCTCACCTGCCCGGCCGCACCGTCCGAAAGGCAACAGCGCGGGGGCTGACGGGGTCCCTCCCCCGGCCCCCCCCGCCGTTCGGCCCCGCCGGCCGGCACCCACGCCCGGCTGGGCACCGCGCGGACGCTCTCCCGGGCTCGGGCCGCCCGACTCCGGGCCCGGGCCCGGCCGGGCCCCGCGCTCGACTCCTGTCCGAGTTCGGCGCGGGACCCGTCCGGTCGTCCGTCGCTCAGTTCCCCCGGCTCAACTGCCTCCGGCGAGGCATCCTTTGAACCGCGCGGGCCCTTCGCGCCGGCTCAGTTGACGTTGACCGCGGTCCAGGTGGCGGCCACCGCGTTGTACTCCGCTCCGCCCGAGCCGTACAGGTCGGCCGCCGCGCTGAGGGTGGCCGCACGGGCGCCCGCGTAGTCGGTGGTCGAGGTGAAGTACGTGGTCAGCGCGCGGTACCAGATCTGCGCGGCCTTGTCCCGGCCGATGCCCGCGAGCGTCGAGTTGTCGTACGTCGGGCTGTTGTAGTTGAACCCGTTGAGCGTCTTCGTGCCGCTGCCCTCGGACAGCAGGTAGAAGAAGTGGTTCGCCACACCCGACGAGTAGTGGACGTCCAGGTTCCCGACGTTCGCGTCCCAGTAGTCGGCGGACTGGCCGTCCTTGCTCGGCTGGTCCATGTACCGCAGCGGGCTGCCGTCGCCGCGCAGGTTGATCAGCTCGCCGATCCAGTAGTTCGGCGGGTTGGAGGGCAGGTTGGCGTACCACTCGACCATCGTGCCCATGATGTCCGAGGTGGCCTCGTTGAGGCCGCCGGACTCGCCCGAGTAGTTCAGGTTGGCGGTCGCGGCGGTGACGCCGTGGGTCATCTCGTGGCCGGCCACGTCGATCTCGGTGAGCGGGGCGGAGTTGCCGTTGCCGTCGCCGTACGACATGCAGAAGCAGTCGTCGCTCCAGAACGCGTTGACGTAGTTGGAGCCGTAGTGCGCCCGGCTGAGGGCGCCGACGCCGTCGTTGCGGATGCCGTTGCGGCTGAAGGTGTTCTTGTAGAAGTCCCAGGTCGTGGCGGCACCGAACTGGGCGTCCACGGCAGCGGATTCGCGGTTGCCGGTGGTGCCGTCGCCGAAGCTGTTGCTGGTGTTGGCGAACAGGGAGCCGCTGCCCGAGGTCCCGTTGTTCATGTCGGTGGTGGACTGGCCGCCGCGGCTGTCGTCCTTGAGCTGGTACTGCGAGCCGCTCTGCGCGGTGGTCAGCGGCACCTGGCCGACGAAGACGCCGTTGCCGGTGCCCGCCGCCGTCTGAACCTTCTCGTGCGTGGACAGCACCTGGCCGCTCGCGGCGTCGGTGACCAGGATCTGGCTGCTCGGGGTGCCGTCGGCGCGCACGCCCTCGACGGTGGTGCGGTAGGCCAGGCGGGGGCTGCCGTCGGTGGCCCAGACCACCAACTCGGCCTTGCCGGTCTGGTGGACGTCGGCCAGCGGCGACTCGTCGGCATCGAGGGTGACCCCGACCGTGGCCTTGACGGCGCCGGTGGCCTGCGCGGCGGCCTGGTCAGCCGGGACCTTCGGGGTCACGCTCGGGAGCGCGATGCGGGCGGAGACCGCCTTGGACACGGACTTCACCGCGCCGTCGGCCTTCTGGTGGACGACCAGGTCGCCGCCGATGACCGGCAGTCCGGCGTAGGTGCGCTCGAAGCGCAGGTGACGGGTGCCGTCCTTGTCGACGACGGCGTCCTTGGCGACCAGGTGCTCCTTGTCGCCGAGGCCGAGCGCCTTGGCCAGCGGGCCGGCCTGGCCGCTCGCCACGGCGAGCACGGTGGCGTGCTGCCGGGCGGCCTGGGCCTGCGGCGAGGCGGCGGGGACGGCCTGGGCGGCGGTGCTCACCTGGATCACACCGGTCAGCAGGGCGGTGGCCGAGAGTACGGCGACGGCCGCGAGCTTACGCTTCACGTACGAGTCCTTCCGGGAAACCGCGTCTGGGCGCGGTCACGCCGCGTCCCGGGGGCCGGGGTCGGCACCTGTGGGGCGGAACGGGCGCTGACGTGCTGAAATCCCGTGCAGTCGAGCGGCTCGCCACCAAGGGGTGGGGGTGGGGGCTGCCGCTGGGGGATGACCAGAAGCATGACAATCCAGCAGGTGAATTGACAGGTCTGCTTCAGTTATTGGCCAGGTCCCGCCACCAGGTAAAGGATGTTCATGTGGTGGGCAAAACGGGGCAATTCATCTCAACTCGCAAGTGGTCAATACACGAAGCACGTCCGGCCGCCTGCGCCGACAGGCGCCCGCCCACCGAACGGGGGTTCGGCGGGCGGACCCGATCGGTCGGCGATCGACTTTTACATCTGTGTAGAAGTTTCCATACGGTCCCTTGACACACGGGTGGCGAGGGTCCGCCACCCCGCCCCCTTGCCGATCGGCCGGACGGCTGCTAATCCGCCGGGATCGCGCGCCGTTCCCGCAGTTCCACGAGGCGCCGCTCCAACCCGGCCCGCCGGGACGGCCATTCCTCCCCCGTGATCGAGAAGATCGCCGAGTCCCGCAGCAGCCCCGCCTCCCCCGGCGCCCACGAGCGCGACCAGTTCCGCAGGACGCCCTCGAACGTGGCCCCCGTCTTCTCGACCGCCGCGCGCGAACGCCCGTTGCGGGCATCGGTCTTGAGGTCGACCCGGGCCACCCCCCACACCTCGAAGGCGTGCCGGAACAACAGGTACTTGGCCTCCGTGTTCAGCCCGCTCCCCTGTGCGGAGGCCGCCAGCCAGGTGAACCCGATCTCGATCGCGAACAGCGAACCGTCCTCCGCCCTGCGGCGCGGATCCCAGAACGCCGTCGCCCCGACCACCCGGCCCGAGGCGCGGTCCACCTGCACGTAGGGAGCCAGCAATCCCGCTGCCCGCCGCGCCAGTTGGGCCTCCAGGTAGGCACCCATCCCATCCGCCGACGGCACCCAGGTGAACCCGTACTCGCCGCGGTCCTCCTCGGCGGCGAGTGCCAGGCCCGGGAGATGCCCGGGCCCCAGCGGTTCCAGACGGACGAACTCGCCCTCCAGCACCGGTCCTTCGAGCAGCGGGCTTCCGGGCGACGATGCCTCGGTACCGGACCCCATGGTTCCTCCTTCGCGCAACGGCGGCAGTGACCCCGGCAGCCTCCCAGGACACCCCGCCCCCCGCCTGCCAATTTTCACCCCGCGGACAACAACCGCCCCGACCGCCGGGGCAGTCGGGGCGGGGCGGGGCGAGGTGAGGCGGGGCGGGACGATGCCCGTCGCCGCTACTGGAAGCGCCACTCCTGACTCGCGTTGCCCGGAGTGCAGGTGACCAAAGTGACGGCGTTGCCCGGACCGTTGTTGGTCATGCAGGTCGAGTTCATGTAGTCGGCCAGCGTGTACGAGTTCGCCGTACTGCCGTTGCGGACGGTCCAGTTGGTGAGAAAGCTGTACCCGTCGCTCAACACGACCTTCCCGTCCATGGTCTGGACGAGTGCGGGGCCACCGCTGTTGCAGGCGTTGAACAGGATCCACGCGCCGGGGTTGGTCGACCGCACCCAGCCGTACTGCGAGGCGCCGCCGACCACGATCGGGTTGCCGCCGCTCAGGTTGTCGCTGCCCATCCCGATCGGGCGACCGTCCTTCACGCTGACGATGGTGGTCCAGCTGCTGCCGCCGCAGGACGGGGGCCGGGCCGGGACCTGCGGGGCCGCGGTGGTGCCGCCGCCCGTGGTCTGGGCCGGGGGCTGCGGGTTCTGGTTCGCCGGCGGCGCGGGCGGGTTGCCGCCGGCGCCGCCGCCGGGCTGGTTCGCCTGACCGCCCCCGGAGCTCCCGCCGGACGTACCGCCACCGGAGGTCGTGGCCGCGCCGCCGCTGCGGCCGCCGGCCGCTGTGCCGCCCGCCGTGCCACCGCTCGTACCGCCGCCGGACGCACCCTGTGCCGGGGCCGGAACGGGCTGCTGCGGGTTGGGGGTGCCCGGCGCGGGCTGGTCGGCGACCGGGGTGGCCGCCGGACTGTCGGCCGGCGGCGGGGTGGCCGGCGCTGTGGTGCCCGCGGCCGTCGGGGTGCCGGCGGCCGGGTTCCCGGAGACGGTGACCACGACGGTCGGCTGGACGGCGGGCGAGGCACCCGCGTCGGAGCCGCCCGCGCTGCGGTCGATCAGCAGAGCGGTGGCGGTGCCCATCGAGATGATGACGGGGATGATCACGGGTATCAGCACGGTACGCCGCGACCGGCGCTTGCCAGGCTCGGTCTGCGCGTGCGGCTGTGGCTGCGGCTCCACCTTCGCGACCTCGTCCGGCACGGGTACGGGGGCGCCGCCGACGACGGGAACGACCACCGCCCCGGCCGCTCCGGCCTTGACCGGCTCACCTTCGGCGGCGCCGCCCTCGGCCGGCTCGCCTTGAGCCGCACCTCCCTTGGCAGCGCCGTCCTTGGCAGCACCGTCCTTGGCAGCACCGTCCTTGGCACCGTCCTTGGCAGCACCGTCCTTGGCAGCCGAGCCCGCCCCCGGCCGGAGGGGCAGCGTCCCGGTGTCGGCCGCGCCGGCCTCCGCACCCGCCTCCGCGCCGCCCTCCTGCCCGCCGATCGCCGCACGGGCCGCCGCCGCCATCTCGGCGGCGTCCGCGAACCGATCCTCGGGCTTCTTCGCCAGCGCCTTGGCCACCAGCGCCCGGACCGCCGCCGGGAAGGTCTCCGGCAGCTCGGGCACCGGTTGGTTGACGTGCTTCAGCGCGATCTGCAACGGCCCCTCACCGGAGTACGGCGGCACGCCGACCAGCAGTTCGTAGCAGACCACACCGATCGAGTAGAGGTCGGAGGCCGGTCCGAGGCTCGATCCCTCGGCCTGCTCCGGGGACATGTAGAGCGCGGTGCCGATGATCGCGAACGGAGCGGTGAGCTTGGTGCTGGCGACCGCCCTGGCGATGCCGAAGTCGGTGATGGCGACCCGGCCGTCGTCGCGCACCATCAGGTTGGAGGGCTTGACGTCCCGGTGCACGATGTCCCGCCGGTGCGCGGCGTGCAACCCGTCCAGGGCGTCGGCCACCAGGCCCAGCGCCCGCTCGACGGCCATCGGGCCGCTGTCCTCCAGGACGCGGTCCAGCGGACTGCCTTCGATCAGCTCCATCACGATGTACGCGCAGCGGTCGTCGCCGTCCGTGCCGCTCTCACCGTAGTCGTGGACATCCACCACACCGGGGTGGTCGATCGCGGCGACCAGCTGCGCCTCACGGCGGAAGCGCTGGGTGGCGGTGCCGTCCTCGAAAAGCTCCGAACGCAGGATCTTGACCGCCACCTGCCGTGCCAGCACGGTGTCCTCGGCCCGCCAGACCGAGCCCATCGCGCCGCCGCCGATCTTCTCGACCAGCCGGTACCGCCCGCCGAGCACTCTGCCAGCCCCGCCCATACCCCGGTCCCCCAGTGTGTCGTGACCCGCCCCGCCGGATCGTCGGCACACAGTGTGCCAGAGCGTGTCGTGACCACAGCAGACCGGATGTGAAAAGGAATTGAGGACGGCTGACAAGTAGTGGTCAGGTGCTCCGGGCGTACCGGGCGTGGTCGGCCACTTCCAGGACGGCCGCGATGACGGCCCGGGGTCGGTCGGCGTGGATGGCGTGGCCCGCGCCGCGCACCACGATGTGGGTTCCCCTGGTGGCGCCGGACGCGATCTGGGACTGGAGGGCCGTCCAGCGGGACCGCAGCACCCGGGGCAGCCCCTCGGTCGCGCTCAGGACTGCCACCGGCACCTCGGGCAGGCGGGCGGCGGAACGGCGCCGCCGGATCTCGGGGACGGCGGTGGCCGTCAGCCGGTTCTCGGCGAGGACGGTCCACCGCTGGTGGGGGTAGGCCACCACGGCCGCCTCGGCCCGGGCCGAGCGGTCCGCCCGGTCCGCCCGGTCCGCCCGGTCCGCCGACTGCCCCGGGCCGGGCGACGAGGTCGCCAGCGCCGTCCGGAGCAGCCACAGCCGGTTGAGCGCGGCTTCGGCGACCCGGATGGACGGGGGCTGGAACTCCTCGTGCGCCGGGTCCACCAGGACCAGTCCGGCCACCAGATCCGGCCGCTGCCAGGCGAGGAGTTGGGCCAGCTGGCCGCCCCAGCTGTGCCCGACCAGGACGGCCGGGCCGGCGTCCAGGTGCCGCACCAGGGCGGCGAGGTCCTCGACCTGGCCGCCCAGCGTCGGCGCGGTCCGGCCGACGGCCCGGTCGGTGGCGGCGTGGGGGTCGCTGGCGCCGAGGCCGGCCCGGTCGTACGCCACAACCCGCCCGTGGCGGGAGAGTTCGGGCAGGACGGACCCCCAGGTGAGCGAGGAGGCGCCGCAGCCCGCGACCAGGACCACCGGCGCGCCGCTGCCCTGTCCGGCTTCCACCCAGCGCAACGCGCGCCCTTCCCGGTCGAGTTCGCCCGTTCGCACCCCGCCGGGCGTGCTCTCCGCGAAGACCTGCGCGATGGCTTCCCGGACGTCCGGCAGGCCCGACCCGGCCCGCCCTCCCCGCTTGCCCTGCATGCTGTGCACCTGCGATCCCCCCTTGGTCCGCCGCGTCGCCCCGTTCCCCCGGTGCCCCTGTTTCCTGGGCGGCGCGGCCGGACTCCTCGTCAGAACGCCGACGTTGTCCGCCGGGCTGTTCCGGCGCCCGACGGCCGCCCGTCCGGGAAGTGAACCGGAGACCAACAGATCGGGCGCGGACCGTACCAGCGGCAGCCGGCAGCCGGCCGACGGGCCTCAGGCCGGCAGGGCTCGCTTCAGCAGGCCGAGCAGTGCCTCCCAGTGCCGTTCGTCGGCGGCCGCGTCGTAGCGGGTGGTGTCGGCCTGGGTGAAGCCGTGCGGCGCCCCGGCGTAGACCTCGGCCCGGAACCGGACCCCGGCCGCGGTGAGCGCCTGGGCGAGGCGGTCGATCTGCTCGGGCGGCAGCGACGGGTCCTGGTCGGCGTGGCCGAAGTACAGCTCGGCCGTGATCCGATCGGCCCCGAGGTGCGGGCTGTCGGGGCTCTCGGTGGCGAGGCTCCCGCCGTGGAAACCGGCCGCGACGGCGATCCGGTCCGGGTGGGTGGCGGCCGTCCGCAGGGCGAGGACGGCCCCCCGGCAGTACCCGGTGAGGCCGACCGGTCCGTCCTGGACCAGCGGGGAGTCGGCGAGCCACCGCAGGAAGGCGTCCGCGTCCCGGGAGGTCGCCTCGGGGGTGAGGGTGGCGAGCAGCGGGATGATCCGGCCGAAGAGTTCTTCGGCGTTCTCCACGTCGATGAGCTCCGGCAGTTCGACGACGGGCGCGCGGCCGTTCCGGTAGAAGGCGTTGGGGACGAGCACGGTGTACCCGGCCCCGGCCAGCCGGTCGGCCACCCGCTCCAACTGCGGCCGGAGCCCGAAGGCGTCCATGTAGAGGATGACGCCCGGGTGGGCCCGGTCGTCGTCGGGGTGGGCGAGGTAGGCGTCGGCGGTGCCGTCCGCCGTCGGGATGTCCACGAGGGTTCCGCGTACGGTCATGGTGAGGGGTGCCCCTTCCGTTTCGTGCGGCAGTTTCGTGCGGCAGCGTATCCGGTGGGCACCGGGCCCCGAGCGGCCTGCGGCACGGCCGGGCCGCCCGGGGAGGCGTGCCGGGAACGCCGCCGTACCGGTGCGGCGTTGAGCGGGCATGGGGTTGATCGTGGGTGTGGCGGCGGCGGTGGCGGCGGTACTGGGGCTGATGGTGCTGGCGGCGTTGCAGATCCGGGACGAGTCGTCACCGCGCCCGCGAAAGCGCGGCCCGGGTGCGGGGATGGGTGCCGGCGGGCTGGACGAGCTGCACGCGCTGTTCAGCCCGGGCAAGCGGATACAGGTCGAACAGAAGCGGGAGCAGCTCGCGCTGCGGGACGACGCGCAGGCCGGGTCGCCCCCGGGCTTCGGTGTGGACCTGGACCGGGGCGTAGCGGTCCTGCGCGGCGGCGCCGGAGAGCCCGCGCCCGGCCCCGCGGCTCGCGAGGGGCACGGAACGGATCCGGCCGGTCATTCCCCCCAGGTGCGGGAGCAGAGGACCAGCCGGTAGCCGTCCGGGTCGGCTATCGTCACGCCGAACTCGTCCCAGTACGGGTTGTGGGCCTTGACCCGGGTGCCGCCGGCCGCTTCCAGCCGGGCCACCAGGGCCTCGTCGACCGGGGCGCCGAGGTAGACGACGAAGAGGTCGTCCACCGTCGGGGTGGGCTCCAGCGGATGCTCCGGGTCGTGGGTCAGCTCGAAGTGCCAGGCGCCTCCGGGCGGACCGACCATCAGCAGGTCGTGCTCACCGGACACCCGCTCGGTGGTGCGCCACAGCACACCGAGGCCGAGGCCGCCGACGTAGAAGCGCTCGGCCGCCGCGAGGTCGCGTGAGGGGCGGGCGACCCGGATCCGCATCGTGGAATCGATCATGCCCGCGACCATAGCCGATGCCACTGACAGCGAACCTCCCTGCGGGGCCAGCCTGTGGACGACCCGTCAGGTCCACTGCCCTCGGGCCGTCCGCACTCCTCCCGTCGGAGACAGCTGCCGGAGCCGGCTGTCAGAGCCGCCGGAGCCGCTCCTCGTCGGAGGTCCGCGGGCAGGTCAGGCAGGCGACGGCCGCGGGCTCGACCGCGTAGTAGAGGCAGCAGCCGAGCCGGGTGCGGGTGTGGTGGGCGCGCCCGTCGGGGGTGTGCAGGCGGCGGAAGTCGGCGGCGCCCGGGAGGGGCAGGGTGCCGCCGGGCAGGACCGCCTCGGCGGCCGCGACGGCGGCGTCCTCCTCCGCTACGGCGACGGAGGGGTCCTGACCGCCGAGCATCCGGCCGAGGTACCAGAGGGCGGAGGCGAGATCGTCCGTCACCATGCCCCAGAGCGCGCGGTCGCGGCGCCGGGTGGGCCCGGCGAACGCGGCGAGCACCGGCTCCAAGTGCGCGACCACGGCGGCCCGCAGTTCGGCGCGGAGTTCGTCGTCGCCGGGGAGGGTCACGTGTCCGCCCGGACGCAGCGCGAGCGCGCCGGTGGGGGCGTGCAGCCAGAGGCCGGCGGGGTCGATGACGGGGACCCGCCGGGCGAGGTGCCAGGGTCCGGCGGTGATCAGACAGGCCGACCAGACGTAGTGGTGGAGCAGCCGGGAGGCCGTGACGTGCGGTCGCGGGGCGCGGCCGTGCGCGTCGGCGATGCGGGCCTCCTCGCCGGCCAGGACGGCGGCCAGGGCCCGTTCGTCGGTGGCGACCTCGACCGCGGAGTACCAGCCGTCGGCGGCGGACGGCGCGGGTTCCGCGGCGTCGAGCAGGCGTAGTTCCAGCACCGGGCAGAGTTCCAGCAGGCGCCGGTAGTCGCCGACGAGGGCAGCGGACGCCGGGCTGGGCAGGGCAGCGGACGCCGCGCCGGGCTGGGCGTGGTGAGGCGTGACGGACAGGGGTGTTCCGGGAACCATCGACACTCCCGAGATCGATTCCACATGATCGATTAAGGTGAGGCTCACCTTACAATGCCCCATGCGGCATGGTGACCATCCCCGGTCGCACCGGTCGGCACCGGTCCGCATCGGCCGGTACATCGGACCGATCGAGCCAACCGACCCATTCGGCGCAACAGGCCCAACCGGCCCGATATTGACTGACTTAGGCAAACCTAACCTAAGATGTCGCCTCGTGCTGAGAACCGATCCGCCGGCCCCCACAGCCCCGGCGACGCCCCGCGCCCCGGCGCTCCGGCGGCCCCTGCTGCTGGCCGCCGGCCTGGGCGCGCTCCTGCTGTGCGCCGCCCTGAGCCTCGCGCTGGGCTCCCGATCCATCCCGCTGTCGACCGTCGTCGACGCCCTCACCGGCGCCGCCCACGGCGGTGACGCCGATGTGGTGACGGGCCTTCGGGTACCGCGCACGCTCATCGGACTGGCCGTCGGGGCAGCCCTCGGGGTCGCCGGGGCGGTCGCCCAGGGCGTCACCCGCAACCCGCTCGCCTCCCCGGTCACCCTCGGCATCAACGCGGGCGCGAGCCTCGCCGTCGTCGCCGCGATCTACGCGCTGGGCCTCTCCCGCCCGGTCGAGTACGTCTGGTTCGCCTTCGCCGGAGCCGCGGTCGCCGCCGTCTCCGCGTACGCGATGTCCCGGCGCGGCGGGGACCTGGACCCGGTCCGACTGGCACTCGGCGGCACCGTGCTCACCGTGGTGCTCACCTCCTGGACCTCGGCGCTGATGCTGGCCAGTCACCGCACCCTGGACGAGGCCCGGTTCTGGCTGGCCGGCTCGATCGCCGGGCGGCACCTGGACACCCTCCTCCCCGTACTGCCCTTCCTCGCCCTCGGCCTGGTCGGCGCCCTCGCCGTCTCTCCGGCGCTCAACGCGCTGGCGCTCGGCGACGAGGCCGCGCAGTCGCTGGGCGTGCCGGTGGCCCGGATCCGGGTGGTCGGCGGGCTGGCCGTCGTCCTGCTCGCGGGCAGCGCGGTGGCCGTCGCCGGACCGGTGGCGTTCATCGGACTGGCCGCCCCGCACCTGGTCCGCCCGCTGCTCGGCAACGACCACCGGTGGCTGCTCCCCGGCTGCCTGGTGGCCGGTCCGCTGCTGCTGCTCGCCGCCGACGTGCTCGGCCGGCTGGTGGTCAGTCCGTCCGAGATCGAGGTCGGCATCGTGACCGCCTTCCTCGGCGCGCCGCTGCTCGCGGTCCTGGCCCGGAAGGTGGCCCGGTGACCGCGCTCGCCCTGCCCGCCCGGGCGCTCACCCGCCGCCGGGCCCGGACCGCCCTGTGGTCGCTGGCCGCCGCCGCGCTGCTGGTGCTGCTGACCGGGATCGCGCTCGGCACCGGGCAGCTCGACATCCCCGTCTGGGACGCGCTGCGCGCGCTGGTCGGCCAGGGAGACCCCGGAAACGTCCTGGTGGTCCAGCAGTTCCGCGCGCCCCGCGTCGTCTCGGCACTGATCGCGGGTGCCGGGCTGGCGGTGGCCGGCTCGATGCTGCAGCGGCTGTTCCGCAACCCGCTGGCCGCCCCCGACACCATCGGCATCACCGGCGGCGCCTCCTTCGGCGCGGTGCTGATGCTCGCCACCGGCGCCTCCCAGCAGCTGATCCCGCTGGCCGCGGTCGGCGGCGGACTGCTCGCGGCCCTGCTGCTCGGCGGCCTCGCCTGGCGTTCGAGGATGGCCGTCACCCGGCTGGTACTGGTCGGCCTGGCGGTCCAGCAGGGCCTGGCCGCCGCCGTGAACCTGATGATCGTACGGTTCCCCGCCGAGCTGGCCTCCTCCGCGCTCCAGTGGACCACCGGCTCGCTCTACGGCCGCAACTGGAACGAGGTGTCGATCGGCGGCACCGCCATCGCGCTGACCGCCGTCGGCGTGCTGCTCTCCCAGCGGCGGGTCGCCGTGCTCGACCTCGGCGACGACTCGGCCGGCGGCCTGGGCCTCACCCCGGCCCGCGACCGGCTCTGGCTGCTGCTGCTCACCATCACCCTCGCCTCACTGGCCGCCGCCCTCACCGGACCGGTCGCCTTCGTCGCACTCGCCGTCCCTCACCTGGTCCGGCTGCTCGCCGGGCCGCCCACCCTCGGCACCCTCGGTCTCACCGCGCTCACCGGCGCCGTGCTGCTCCTCTCCGCCGACCTCCTCGTCCTCCACGTGATCCCCGTCCATGGGCTGCCGGTCGGTGCCGTCACCGCCACCCTCGGCGCGCCCTGGCTCCTGGTACTGATGATCCGCCAGGGCCGGCCTCCCCAGAGGAACAGCCGATGACCTCCCCCGCGACCTCCTCCGGGACCTCGACCTCCGCCGTGACCTCGACCTCCGCCGTGACCTCGACCATCGCCGCGAACCGGCTGGCCGTCCGGGACCTCGACCTGCGCTACGGCGACCGGACCATCGTCGAGGGACTCGACCTCGAACTGCCCGGCGACGCCGTCACCGCCATCGTCGGGCCGAACGCCTGCGGCAAGTCGACCCTGCTGCGCGGGCTCGTCCGGCTGCTCGACCCGGCCGCCGGCGCCGTCACCCTGGACGGCCTCGACATCCACCGGATGCCCGCCCGGGCGCTCGCCAAGCGGATGGGCCTGCTGCCGCAGCAGCCCGTCACGCCGGAGGCGGTCACCGTCGAGGCGCTGGTGCGGCTCGGCCGGTACCCGCACCAGCGGATGCTCAGCCCGTGGTCCAAGGCCGACCAGGCCGCCGTCGAAGAGGCCCTGGAGCGCACCGGCACCGCCGAACTGCGCGACCAGCAGGTCGACCGGCTCTCCGGCGGGCAGCGCCAACGGGTCTGGATCGCGCTCGCGCTCGCCCAGGAGACCGACCTGCTGCTGCTGGACGAGCCGACCACCTTCCTGGACCTGCGCCACCAGCTCGACGTGCTCGACCTGGTCGCCGACCTGCACGCGGAGGCCGGGCGCACCGTCGTCATGGTGCTGCACGACCTCGGGCAGGCCGCCCGGTACGCCGACCACCTGGTGGTGCTCAAGGACGGGCGGCTCGCGGCAGCCGGGCCGCCGTCCGAGGTGCTGACGGCCGAACTGGTGGAGGCCGTCTTCCAGGTGCCGTGCCGGGTCGTGCCCGATCCGGAGACCGGTACGCCGTTGGTCGTGCCCCGCGCGCGGGCACGGACGGCGGCACGTGGCTCCGGCGCCGCCGCCGGCTCCGCGACCGCGACCGCGACCGCGACCGCCTGAACTTCCACTCCCCTCCCTGTCCCCCGTTTCGATCCGATCCAAGGAATTCCCGATGAACCGCCGACTCCCCGTCGCCGTCCTCGCCGTCGCCCTCTCGACCACCCTGCTCGCCGCCTGCGGCAGCGGCGGGGACGGTGCCAAGTCCGGCGGCGACTCCGCGGCCTCCGCCCCGGCGGGTGCTGCGGCCGGGTTCCCGCGCAGCGTCAAGCACGCCGCCGGGACGGCCGAGATCAAGAGCGCGCCCAAGCGCGTCGTGGTCCTGGACAGCGGCGAGCTGGACGACGTCACGCTGCTCGGCATCACGCCCGTCGGCGCGGTGTCCCCGCACATGAAGACCGAGGGCGGGTTCCCGAACTACCTCAAGGACAAGATCAAGGACACCAAGGACGTCGGCCCGATGAACGAGCCGAACCTGGAACTGATCGCCTCCCTCAAGCCCGACCTGATCCTCTCCTCCAAGGTCCGCCACGCCAAGGTGTACGACCAGTTGAACGCGATCGCCCCGACCGTTCTGGCCGAGACCACCGGCTTCCCCTGGAAGGAGAACCTCGCGCTGTACGCCCAGGCGCTCGGCAAGGAGGACCAGGCGAAGAAGGCACTCGCGGACTACGAGGCGCGGGCGAAGAAGCTCGGCGATGAGATCAAGGCCAAGTCCAACGGGACCATGCCGACCGCGTCGGTGGTCCGCTTCGTGGCCGGCCCGACCCGCCTGTACGCCAAGGCCTCGTACAGCGGTGTGGTGCTCACGGACGTCGGTCTGGCCCGCCCGGCCTCGCAGGACGTGGACAAGAACATCGTCGAGGTCAGCGCCGAGCAGATCAACCAGGCCGACGCCGACCTGGTGTTCGTCACCACCGCCGACGACCCGACCAAGACCAAGGAGAGCGAGGTCCAGCAGACCCCGGTCTGGCAGGGCCTGAACGCCGTCAAGAACAACAAGGTGTTCAACGTGCCGGACGAGACCTGGATGTCCGGCATCGGCGTCCAGGCCGCCGACGCGATGCTCGTCGACATCGCCAAGGCCGCGGGCGTGGACGCGCCCAAGTAGTCGTCCCGCGAACGCCGGCGAGCGGATGACAGCTGACGGCTGACGACCCGCGGCTGTCGACCGGCGACCGGCAGCTGACAGCTGACAGCTGACAGCTGACAGCTGACAAGTTTCAGATGACAGATTTCGAAAGTTGTCAGCTGTCATCTGTCAGTTGAAATCCGTCAGCCGCCGGCTGCCGTCCGCTCGCCCTTCCTCCTCCGTCATCCCACCGAGGACCACCATGCGGCTCTACCTGCTCGCCCTGAACCCCACCGACTCGGTCACCGCCGGCTTCCTGCCCGCCGCCGTTCGGCTCGGGCTCGATGTCACCGTCCTCACCGACTGCGCCGACGCCCACCGGCGGGCCTACGCCGCGCTCCCGTTCGCCGCGCCCGAGGTCGTGGAGTGCGACGTGCGCGACTTCCGCGCCGTCGTCAGCCTGGTCTCGCGCCGGAGCATGGCCTCCGACGACCATGAACCCGACGCGGTGTTCAGCGACAGCGACCACCTCCAGACCCAGACCGCCCTGGCCGCCGAGTACTTCGGCCTCCCGGCGAAGGACTGGAGGGCCACGCTGCGCGCCAAGGACAAGGGCCAGCTGCGCCGCCACCTCGCCCTGACCGGCCAGGACACCGTCTGGTCCGCCGAGTTGGCCCCCGGACAGGACCCGGCCGAGCTGGATCCGCCGTTCCCCTGCGTGGTGAAGCCGCGCGAGGGGGTGGCCAGCGAGGACGTCACCCTGGTCGCCGACGCCGCCGAACTCGCCCGGCGCTGCAAGGAGGTCCAGCACCGCAGGGCCGGCGCCACCCTGGTGGTCGAGGAGTTCCTCGACGGGCAGCTGTACACCCTGGAGACCCTCGGCGACGGCCGCCGTCGGCACGTCCTCGGCGGATTCCGCACCCGGGTCTCCCCGCCGCCGGCCTTCATCGAGGAGGTGCTCACCTTCGTCCCGGCGCACCGGCAGCCCGCGGCGGACCAGGTGCTCGCCCAACTCGACGCGCTCGGCGTCGGATTCGGCGCCTGCCACACCGAGTACGTCCTCCAGCCGGACGGCCGCGCCCGGATCATCGAGGTCAACTACCGCGCCATCGGGGACCAGTGCGACCTGATGCTCGCCGAGATCCTCGGCATTCCCCTGTTCGAACTCATCCTCGGCGCCCACCTGGGCCGCGCACTGCCCGCCGACCTTGCCGAGCAGTGCGCGGCCGCCCCGCACCGGGCCCGCAACCAGGCGGTCTGCGCCGACCGCGCGGGCATCCTCACCGCCGCCCCCGGACCATACGACGAGGAACGCGACGGCGTCCGGCTCGCCTACCGCCCGCTGCGCCCGCTCGGCGAACGCCACGAGCACTACCGCACCAACCGCGACTACCTGGGCGTCGTCTGGGCGATCGGCGCCGACCAGGACGCGGCGGACTCCGCCGTCGCCCGCTTCCTCGCCGCCAACCACTGGGAGATCACCCCGTGACCGCCGGAGACCGTCCCGTACTCGCCGAAGCCCGCCCCGAGGCTGCCGCCCGTCCCACCCCAGCCGAAGGCCGCCCCGAGGCTGCCGCCCGCCCCCGGACCGCCGCCGATCGGCTCACCCTGCGGGTGCTCTCCGCCCTGCTGCGCGAGGACGTCCTCGGCCTGCGCACCCGTGGCACCGTCGTGGACCGGCCGGACGGCCCCTGGCTGACCACCGCCGGGGCGCGACTCGCCCTGCCGGTCGAACCGGAGGGCTTCCAGTGCGAGTACGCCGCCCGGCTGCCGCTGCTGGAGCTCGACGGCCGCCGGATCACCGGCCCGGACACCGTCGTGGCGGCCCTCGCCGAGTCGGCCGAGGCCGAGGACCGGCCCGGCTGGGCGGCCTTCGCCGAGGAGTGCCGACAGACCCTCGCCACCATGGAGTTGCACGAGCGGTCCCGGGCCGGGGTGCACGACCGGCTGACCGACCTCTACGGCGCCGACCCGGCCGACTGGACCGGCCTCGCCGCCGCCCTCGGCCATGACACCTTGGCCGCCTACCTCGACCACCCGGTCTACCCGACCGCGCGCGGCCGGTCCGGCCTCTCCGATCACCAACTGCTCTCCTACGCACCCGAGTTCCATCCGGCATTCGAGCTGCGCTGGCTGGCCGTGCCGCCCGGCGCGCTGACCGTCCACGGCGAGCGCCCGCTACCGAGCTGGTGGCCCACCCCGGCCTGGCTCGGCCTCGCCGACCGGTGCCCGGGCGACGGCTGGACGACCCTGCCGGTCCATCCGCTCACCGTCGGCGCCCCGCTGGAGGAGGCCCTGGCGGCCACCGGCCTGGCCGGTCGCGCGGTGCTCGCCGAGCGGCCGTACCTGACCGTCGTCCCGACCCTGTCCATGCGCACCGTCGCCGTCGCCGACGACCCCGCCTGCCATCTCAAACTCCCGCTCGCCACCGCCACCCTGGGCCGCCTCAACCGCCGCACCATCAAGCCCGGCACACTGCTCGACGGCGCCGCCGGGCAACGGCTGGTCGAGGCCGTACTGGAACGCGAACCACGGTTCGCCGACCGGATCCTGCACGCGGACGAGCAGACCTGGGCGCACGCCGGGCACGAGCTGCTGGCGGTCCTGCTGCGCCGCTCCCCGGCCGGGCTGGAACGGGCGTCGACCATCCCGCTGGCGGCCCTGCTGGCGCCCGCACCCGGTGGCCGGCTGGTCATCGACCACCTCGCCGACCGCTACCACGGCGGTGACGTCCTGGCCTGCCACGACGCCGTGTCGGAGCTGCTGCTGGACTGGCAGGCGACGCTGTTCGGCTACGGCATCGCCCTGGAGTCGCACCAGCAGAACACCTCGCTGGTGTTCGACCGGGACGGCCTGCGGCTGCTCTACAAGGACAACGACGGTCCGCGCGTGCACGGCTCCCGGACGGCCGAGACGCTGGGTGAACTAGCCCCCACCGCCGACGAGTTCGACGACGCCAGGATCTTCGGCGAGGACGACCGGCCGCTCACCGACCTGTTCGCCACCATCACGGTCCACCTGTGCGCCGGCGCGCTCGCCTTCGGCCTCGCCGACCACGGCCGGGCCGAACTCCACGACGTCCTGGCCCTGTTGCGCAAACGCACGGCCGAGGCCGTGGAGCGGCTCGGGCCGGTGGGCGAACCGCTGCGGGCCGCGTTGCTGGAAGCCGAGCGCCTGCCGGTCAAGGCGATGGTCACCGCCGGGACGCTGCTCAGCAAGCAGCGCTCGGGCGCCGCCGACATCAACAAGCACTACACCAGCGGGCCCAACTACCTCCGCGACCAGCCGGGTTCGCTGTCGCAGAGCGTCCCGCCCGGCCTGATCGGCCCGCCCAGCCCGCCCGGCGTCGCGGACGACCAGCGACGCGACCGTCCGCACGACCACCCGCACGACCACTCGCACGACGACCTTCGCGACAACCCACCGCCGGACGGTCCCGCCCGGTGACCGTGGAGACCCTGCCACGGCAGTCTCGGCGCCCGTCCGAGCAGTCCGGCGGGCTCGGCCGGCGCCAGGTGCACGCCGTCGCGGCCTGCTACTTCGTCGCGTCCTTCGCCGCGCTCGGCCTCCCGCCCTACCTGACCGCGATCCTGCCGACGCTCGGTGACCCCGAAGCCCGGTGGGCGGGCGTGCTGTACATCGTCCCGACGGTGTTCAGCGCGCTCGGCGCGCCGCTGTGGGGCCGGCTGGCGGACCGCTTCGGCCGCAAGCGACTGCTGCTGCGCGCCCAACTCGGCCTCACCGTCTCGTTCCTGCTGGCCGGAGCCGCCGACAGCCTGCCCGCCTTCACCCTCGCGCTGGTCCTCCAGGGCTTCCTCGGCGGGACCTTCGCCGCCACCAACGGCTACCTGGCCGCCGCGCTCGACGGGGCCCGGCTCTCCCGTGCGCTCACCCTCATGCAGGGCAGCGCACGGGCGGCGCTGGTGGCCGCTCCGGTCCTGGTCGGTGCGCTCTCCCCGTGGATCGGCCCGCACCGCCAGTACCTGGTGATGGCCCTGCTCCCCCTCGCGGCAGCGGTGTTCCTCGCGCTGCTGCCCGAGCCGGAGCGCCCGGCGGTACCGGGGGCCACCACTGCCGGGCGGTCGCCCGCGAGGACCGCCACGACCCCGCTCCTGCCGCTCTACGTCTTCGAGTCCGCCTTCGTCTTCGCGACGGTCATCTCCTTCCCGTACCTCATCGCCCTCGCCCAGCAGCGCCTGCCGGGTGTGGACGGCACCACCACCGGCCTGCTGTTCGCCCTGCCGCACCTCTGCTACCTGGTGTTCGCCGCCCGCACCCTCGGCCTGTTCGGCCACCGCCCGCACACCGGGATCGCGCTCGGCTTCGGCTTCGTCGCACTCGGCCTCGCCGGCCACGCGGTCGCGCACTCGCTCCCGGTGTTCGTCGCCGTCCGGCTGCTGCTCGGGATCGGGCTCACCCTGGGCCTCGTCTGCCTCGCCGTCCTCGCCGCCGGGGCCGCCCAGGGGCGGGCGCCGGGCCGGATGTTCGGCACCCTCGAACTCGTCTCCAAGGGCGGCGCCGTCGCCGCCGGCACGGTCGCCGCGCTGGCCAACGGACGGTTCGGCGCCGCCGCCCCGGTGATGGCCGGAACCGCAGCCGCCCTGCTGGCCGCCGTCGCGGCCACCGCACTCACCCTCCCGTCCCTCCGCCAGCGCTGGAGTCGCCGATGACCGCCGAGCAGAACGCCGGACAGACCACCGCGAAGGCCGTCAAGAAGGCCGCCGGAAAGCCCGCCGGAAAGCCTTCCGAGCAGCCCGCCGACGCGCCTGCCTGCGGCGAACTGCCCACCGCCGACGAGGCGGTGGCCCACACCCTGCTGAACTGCCTGCTGCGCGAGGTCTCCGCACCCGAACACCAGACCGCCGTCGTCGACGGCCGCCTGCTGCTGCGCCTGCCCCGGCGCGGCACCGTGCTACGGGTCGCCCTGCGCCGCACCTCGCTGCTCGGCGCGCACCGCTTCACCGGCCCGGTGGAGGTCGAACGGGACGACGGCTCGGGCGAGCCGGGCTGGGGCGAGCCCGGCTGGCACAAGCTGGGCTGGCACGAGTTGGGCTGGCACGAGCTGGGCTGGCACGAGTTGGGCTGGCACGAGCTGGCCGCGTACATCCAGGACGAGCTGGAGCTGCGCACCGGCACGGTCAACGAGGAGTTCCTCGACCAGGTGACGTCCAGCCACGACGGCCTCCGCCAGGCCCTGGACGGCCGCCCGGCCGCCGGAGCCGACCGCTACCTGGAGTCCGAGCAGGCCCTGCTGTTCGGCCACCGCTTCCACCCGGCCCCCAAGTCCCGCTCCGCCGCGCGCGGCGACTGGCGCCACTACGCGCCCGAATCCCGCGCGGCCTTCCCGCTGCGCCACCTCGCCGTCCGCACCGGGCTGCTGGCCGAGGAGTCGTCGGACGCCGGCACGAGCGCCCTGCTGGACGGGCTCGGCGAGGTGCCGGACGGCTACCGGCTGCTGCCGGCCCACCCTTGGCAGTACCGACTCATCGGCGACCACCCGCTGTTGCGCAGGGCCATGCGGCGGGGCGACATCCTCGACCTCGGCCCGCGCGGCGAGCGCTTCACCGCCACCGCCTCGGTGCGGACCCTGCACGGCGCCGATGCCTTCCTCAAGTTCAGCCTCAATGTGCGCATCACCAACTGCCTGCGCAAGAACGCCGCTTACGAGCTCACCGGCGCCGTCGCGCTCACCCGGCTGCTCGCCCCGGCGCTCGCCGACCTCGCCCGGCGCTTCCCCGACGCGGCGATGCTGCGCGAACCGGCCTTCCGCACCCTGGCCCTGCCCGGCCCCGACGGCCGGCCCGACCGGGCGCTGTACGAGGGCTTCGGCCTGATCGTCCGCGAGGGCCTCGGGAGCGCCCTGCGCCCCGGTGTCACCCCGCTGCTCGCGGCCGCCGTCGCCGACGAACACCCGACCAGTTCCGCTCACATCTCCCGCCTGCTGGAACGGAGTCCGAGCGACGTTCCGGACGACCAGGCGGCACTCGACTGGTGGCGCGCCTACCTGCGACTGCTCGTACCGCCGGTACTGGCCGCCTACTTCGACCACGGCGTGATACTGGAGCCGCACCTGCAGAACGTGCTGATCGGCGTGGACGCCACCGGGCACCCCGCCCAGGTGCTCTTCCGCGACCTGGAGGGCACCAAGCTCGTCCCCGGGCCGAACGCCGACATCGCCGAACTCCCGCCCGAGGTGGCCGGCCCGATGACGTACGACGCCGAACGCGGCTGGGACCGGGTGGTCTACTGCCTGCTGGTCAACCACGTCTCCGAGCTGCTCGCCGCCCTCGCCGACCGCCACCCCGAGCTGGAGTGCGCGCTCTGGCGGGCCGTCCGGGACACCTTGGAGGAGTACGCCGCGGCCCACGGCTGCCCGCCCCGGCTGCGCGCCCTGCTCGCCGGCGTCCCGCTGCCGGCCAAGGCCAACCTGCTGACCCGCTGGGAGCGCAAGGCCGACCGCGAGGCCGGCTACGTCCGGCTGCCCTCCCCGCTGGCCGGCTCCGTCCTCGCCGAGGCCGCCCGTATGCCCGCCCGCGCACACGCCCGCGTTCCCGTCCACGGGCCCGCCCACCTGCCCGTCCGCCTTCCCGCCGGGAGCAGCGCCCGATGAGCGAGACCAGCCGCCCTGCCCGCAACGCCCGCCCGCCCGCCCGTGCCAACCCGACCGACGGCGTCCGGCCGACCGAGAGCGTCCGGAACCACGTCGCCGCCCTCGCCCCCGACCAACTGCCCGCCTACGTCTACGACCTGGCCGCGCTGAGCGAGCACGCCGCCGCCGTCCGGGCCGCGCTGCCCGACCGGGTCGAGCTGTACTACGCCGCCAAGGCCAATCCGGAAGCGCCGCTGCTCACCGCGCTCCGCTCCGCCGTCGACGGCTACGAGGTCTCCAGCGGAGGCGAGTTGACACATGTGCGGGCCGCCGTGCCGGACGCCCCGCTGGCCTTCGGCGGGCCCGGCAAGACCCCTGCCGAGATCGCCGCGGCGGTGGCGGCCGGGGTGCACCGCTGGCACGTCGAGAGCGAGCACGAGCTGCACCTGCTCGCCGCCGCGCTCACGGACCGGCCGGGGACGGTCGTGGACGTGCTGCTCCGGGTCAACCTGGCGGTCGCCGCGGACGCGCTCGACGCGGTGCCGCTCGCCATGGGCGGACGGCCGACACCGTTCGGCCTCGACCCGGACCGCGCCGGGGAGTGCGTCCGGCTGCTCACCGGCGGCGGACCGCTGGGGCAGCAGCTGCGGCTCCGCAGTGTGCACGCCCACCTGGCGAGCGGGCTCGCGGCGCCGGAGCAGTTGTCGGTGGCGTCGCAGATCGTCGCCTGGTCGGCCGCGCTCGCCGAACGGCACGGCTTCCCACTGGCCGAGGTCAACATCGGCGGCGGCATGGCCGTGGACTACGAGGACCCGGCGGCGCACTTCGACTGGACGGCCTTCGGCAAGGGCCTGGCCGAGCTGCTGGACGCCCGTCCGGGACTCACCCTGCGCATCGAGCCGGGCCGGGCACTCACCGCCCACTGCGGCTGGTACGCGACCGAGGTGCTGGACGTGAAGCGGAGCCACGGCGAGGACTTCGCGGTGGTCCGCGGCGGCACCCACCACCTGCGCACCCCGGCGACCCGGGGGCACTCCCAGCCCTTCGCGGTGCTCCCGGTGGACGCCTGGCCGCACCCGTGGCGGCGCCCCGCCGTCACCACCGGCCGGGCCACCCTGGCCGGGCAGCTCTGCACCCCGAAGGACGTCCTCGCCCGGGCCGCCGAGGGCGCGGACGGACTGCGGGCGGCGGACCGCGTGCTGTTCGCCATGGCGGGCGCGTACGCATGGAACATCTCGCACCACGAGTTCCTGATGCACCCTCGCCCCGGCTTCCACTACCTGGGCGGCTGACGGCGGGCGGGCGGGCAGCGGCCGGGGCACCAGCCGGACAGCGACGGCAGGCGAGTCGCACCGGGCGCGCGGGAACAGATGACGAATGACAGATGACAGCTGACAGATTTCGAAATCTGTCAGCTGTCATCTGTCATCTGTTATCCGTTGGCTGTCATCTGAAGTCTGTCGCCTGTTGGCTGTCCGCACCCCCGTCCGCCGCCGACCCCTTCCTCCCACTCGTGGGAGAGTGGTAGGCAGCGAAGGGAGCGCGAACGTGCTGATGGACAAGGTGGCGGAGATACTCGCCGAGGCGTCGGCCGAGGTGGTGGAGCCGCGCTTCCGGGCGCTGGCCGCCGGCGAGGTCATGGAGAAGGCCCCCGGCGAGGTGGTGACGGTCGCCGACCGCGAGGCCGAGGCCATCATCGCCCGCCGTCTGCACGAGCTGCTGCCGGTCCCCGTGGTCGGCGAGGAGGCCGTCTCCGCCGACCCCTCACTGGCCCGGGCCCTCCACGACGAGCCTGCCGCCTGGCTGGTCGACCCGGTCGACGGCACCGCCAACTTCGTCGCCGGCCGCCCCGAGTACGCCGTGATGTGCTCCCTCGTCCGCGCCGGCCGGACCGTCGCCTCCTGGATCTGGCAGCCCGCCACCGCCACCGCGTACAGCGCCGAACTGGGCTCCGGCGCCTGGCGCGACGGCGAGCGCCTCACCCGCCCGCCGGCCCCGCGGGACGCCGCCGAGCTGCGCGGCTCGGTGAAGAGCCGCTACCTCGACCCCGAGCACCGCAGCCGCATCCAGGCCAACGCCACCGCCTTCGGCGAGATCCTCCCCGGTCGGCACGCCGCCGGGATCGAGTACCCCGACCTCATCGAGGGCCGCTTCGACTTCCTCCTCTACTGGCGCACCCTCCCCTGGGACCACGCGCCGGGTTCGCTCCTCGTCACCGAGGCCGGCGGTGTCTCCGCCCGTCTGGACGGCGTCCCCTACCGCCCCGAGGCGCCCGGCTGCGAGGACGGCCTGCTGGTCGCCGCCGACCCGCACACCTGGGAGCTCACCCACAAGGTGCTGATGGGCGGCTGACCCGCCCCGGGGCCGACCACCCGTCGGCCCCGGCCGGGACACCCCGCCCCGGCGACCGGAGGCCGGCCGCCGTACCCCGCGCCCGGCCCCCGTACGCCGCGCCCGGTACCCCGACCGTCACGGCGCAAGGCACGACCGCCCTACCCCGCGCGCTCCCCGGCCACCTTCCGGCCCGCGCCAACCACCTCCCGCAGCAGGGTCCCGACCTCCCCCACCGTCGTGTGCGGGTTGAGCAGCGTCAGCTTCAGCCGCACCCGCCCCGGGCCCTCCCCCGGGAGCTCGGTACGCCCCACCACCGCCCGCCCGGTGCGCAGCAGCAGCCGTCGCAGCCGGCCGTTCATCTCGTCCAGCGCCGCCTCGTCCGTCACGCCCGGCGGCCGGTAGCGGAAGAGGAGGGCCGTGAGGACGGGGTCGGCGTGGAGTTCGAGCGAGGGGTCGGCGCGGACGGCGTCCGCGGCGGCGCGGGCGAGGTCGTGGCAGGCGTCCACGAGGCGGCCGAGGCCGTCACGGCCGAGGGTGCGCAGGGTGACGGCGAGCTTGAAGGCGTCGGCTCGGCGGGTGGTGCGCAGGGAGCGGCCGAGCAGGCTGGGGTAGCCGGCCTGCTCGTCGTCGACCGGGTTGAGGTACTCGGCGCGGCGGGCGAGCGAGACGTACGTCTCGGCGCGGCGGGCCAGGAAGACCCCGGCGGCGGCCGGTTGCCAGCCGAGCTTGTGCCAGTCGAGGGAGACCGAGTCGGCGCGGGCGATGCCGTCGAGCAGCGGGGCGAGCCGGTCGGACAGCAGGGCTCCGCCGCCGTACGCGGCGTCCACGTGCAGCCAGGCGCCGTAGCGGCCGGCGAGGTCGGCGGCCGCGGACAGCGGGTCGATGGCTCCGGTGTCGGTCGTTCCGGCGGTGGCGACGATGGCGATCGGGGTCCGGCCCGCCCAGCTGGCTTCGGCCATCGCCCGTTCCAACTCCGCCTCCCGCATCCGGAGTTCACGGTCGACCGGGACGGGGATGACGGCGCGTTCGCCGAGCCCGAGGAGTGCGCAGGCGCGTTGGACGGAGAAGTGCGCGGCCTCGGAGGCGAGGACGCAGGGCCGGACGCCCGCCGGGATGCCGTCCAGTTCCACGATGCCGTCGAGCTTCTGGTCGCGCGCCAGCATGAGTCCCATGAAGTTGGACTCGGTGCCGCCTGAGGTGAGGACCCCGGCGGAGCGTTCGGGGTCGTAGCCGACCAGTTCGGCGAGTTCGGCGAGCAGCGCGGTCTCCAGGGCGGTGGCCGTGGGGGCCTGGTCCCAGGAGTCCTGTGACGGGTTGAGGGCGCTGACGGCGAGGTCCGCGGCGGCGGCGACGGCGAGCGGCGGGCAGTGCAGGTGGGCGGCGCAGGCCGGGTCGGCGGGGTCGGCGGCCCCGTAGGCGAGGAGTTCGGTGAGCCGGGCGAGGGCGCCGCGGCGGTCGGTGTCGGCCAGCGCCTCGCCGACCAGCGCGGTGATCTCGGCGGGGCTGCCCGCGGGCAGCGGCCCGGAGCGCATGGCGATGCCCGCGTCGAGGGCGTCGAGGACGGTGGCGAGCAGCGGCGCCAGCGCACCGGGGCCGCCCGCGCCGCCGGCCAGGGCGTCGACGGCGCCCTCGCCTCCCGGCAGCCCGGCCGACTCGGGCCCGGGGCCGAGCCCGCTCACCGCTCCACCCGGTCCGCGCCGCCCACGGCCCCGGCCCCGGACCCGGACCCGGCCACGGACGCGGGACCAGAGCCGGACCCGGACCCGCCCCTGGACGCTGCCGCGATCGCCTCCGCCAGCCGGTCCAGCACCGCCGTCACCTGCTCGTCCGTGACGGTGAGCGGCGGGAGCAGCCGCAGTACCGCGTCGTGGCGCCCGCCGAGTTCGACGATCAGCCCCCGCGCCAGGCACGCCTCACGGACCCGTACGGCGAGCGCCGGGTCCGCCGGACGGGCGCCGCACGCGTCGGCCTCGGCCGCCGGGTCGACCAGCTCCACCCCCAGCATCAGCCCCCGACCGCGCACGTCGCCGATCACCGGTAGTTCGCCCGCGAGTTCGCGCAGCCGGGCGGCCATCCGCTCACCGACCACGGCGGCGCGCTCGACCAGCCCGTTCGCCGTGACGTACCGGAGCGTCGCGGCCCCGGCGGCCATGGCGAGGGTGTTGCCGCGGAAGGTGCCGGTGTGGGCGCCGGGCCGCCAGCCGTCGTAGTCCTCGCGGTAGACGACGACGGCGAGCGGCAGGCTGCCGCCGATGGCCTTGGAGAGCACCATCGCGTCGGGGACGATGCCGCTGTGCTCGACCGCCCACATCGCGCCGGTGCGGCCGACGCCGGTCTGCACCTCGTCCACGATCAGCGGGATGCCCCGTTCGGCGGTGATCCGGCGCATCTCGCGCAGCCAGCCGTCGGGCGCGGGGACGACGCCGCCCTCGCCCTGGACGGCTTCCAGGATCATCGCGGCGGGCGGCACGACCCCGCCCGAGGGGTCGTCCAGCAGCCGTTCGACGTACGTCGCGGCGAGGCCGGCGCCCGCGTCGCCGCCGACGCCGAACGGGCAGCGGTAGCCGTACGGGTAGGGCAGCCGGACGACCTCGCCACCGCTCGGCAGCGGCTCCTTGACGGCGACGTTGCCGGTGAGCGCGAGGGCGCCGGCCGTCATGCCGTGGTAGGCGCCGGTGAAGGCGAGCGCGCCGGAGCGGCCGGTGGCGGTCTGCATCAGTTTGAGCGCGGCTTCGACGGCGTCCGTCCCGGCCGGGCCGCAGAAGTGCACCCGGGCGCGGGCCGCGAACTCGGCGGGAAGGCTTTCGAACAGCGTGTCGGTGAAGTCGTCCTTCTCGGCGGTGGCGAGGTCGAGCAGGTGCAGCGGGGCTCCGCTGTCGAGCGTGCGGCGGATGGCCTCCAGCACCACCGGGTGGTTGTGGCCGAGGGCGAGGGTGCCCGCGCCGGAGAGGCAGTCCAGGTAGCGCCGGCCGTCGGCGCCCTCGACGGTCATGCCGTTGGCGCGGACCGGGACGATCGGGAAGGAGCGGGCGTACGTCCGGGCGGCGGACTCGCGCACGCGCTGGCGGCGCAGGATGGCCTCACCGGCGGCCGGGGCTCCGGAGGCGGCCTGGACGGGTACGGCAGCGAGCGACACGACAACCCCCACAGGAAATTAGGTTAGCCTAACCTTACTGCCCTTGACCTGGCGGAATGCCATCCGGGCCCCTGGAACCACCCGAGTGAGTGAACCTCCCCCGATTCCCGCGCGCTCTCCCCCGGCGGACCCCACGACCGTACAACGACCGACATGACGAAAAGTCACGCCGCCCCCGGGCCCGAACCCTCCGGCGGGGCCTCCTGCGGGACCCGGCCCTTCCCGGCCCCTGCCCTTCCCGGCCCCGGCCCTTCCCGGGGCCCGGCCCACCCCGGGCCGGCGCCTCAGGGCCCGGCGCCTCAGGGCTTCGTCCTCCACCGGTAGCAGAGCTCCGGCCGCCCGACGCTCCCGTACTGCGGCTCCCGCACCGCCCGGCCGGTGTCCACCAGGTGCTCCAGGTAACGCCGTGCGGTGATCCGCGAAACCCCCGCGGCGGCACCTGCGGCCGCCGCCGACAGTCCGGTCGCCGCGTCGCGCAGCACCGAGGCGACGGTGTCCAGGGTGGGCGCGCTCAGCCCCTTGGGCAGGGTGCTGCGCTCGGGCGTGCGGAGCAGGGCGAACGCCTGGTCGACCTCGTCCTGGCCCGTCGCCTCACCGGTACGCCCGAGGCTGTCGCGGTAGCGGGCGTAGCGCTCCAGCCGGTCATGCAGGGCAGCGGCGCCGAACGGTTTCAGCAGGTACTGCACGACACCCGCCGACACCGCCTGCCGGACCATGGCGAGGTCGCGGGCCGAGGTCACCGCGATGACGTCGGTGCTGTGGCCGGCGGCGCGCAGCGTCCGGCACAGCTGCAAGCCGTGGCCGTCCGGCAGGTAGAGGTCGAGCAGGGTGAGGTCGACGGGCGTCCCGGCGGCGCGGGCCCGGTCCAGGAAGCGCAGCGCGTCCGCGCAGTTGTGGACCGTGCCGGCGGCCCGGAAGCCGGGTTCGCGCTCGACGTACAGGGTGTGCGCGGCGGCGGCCACCGGGTCGTCCTCGACGACCAGGACGGAGATCCCGGCCACGGCCCCGGGCTCCGCGCGCGCGGTCACGCCGACACCCCGTCGCGCGCACGCCCGGCTTCGCCCCCGGGTCCGGCTTCGGCTTCGGTTCCGGCTCGGATCCCGGTCCCGGTCCCGGTCCCGGTCCCGGTCCCGGTCCCGGGTGTACGCCCGGCTTCGGCCCCGAAGCCAGGGGACCCGCCCGGGCGACCGGCCAGCGGCAGCCGCACCGTGAGCACCGCGCCACGCTCCCGCCCGACCTCGACCGTGCCACCGTTGCGCCGGGCCGCCTGGGCGACCAGCGCCAGGCCGAGGCCGTGCCCGCGGCCGTCCTGCTTGGTGCTCCAGCCGTGCCGGAACACGTCCTCGACGGCCGACGGGTCGATACCCGCGCCGGTGTCGGCGACCCGCAGCAGCAGACAGTCGCCGTCACCACCCGCACCGTCACCCCCACCGGTACCGCCGCCACCACCGTCGATCCGCGCCGTGACGGTGACCTCCGGCGGGACGGGGCTCTGCCCGGCCCCGGCGATGGCGGCGTCCACGGCGTTGTCGATCAGGTTTCCGAGCACGGTGATCAGGTCCCGCGCGGAGAGCCCGGGCGGCAGCACCCCGTCATCGATCCGGCTGTCCTCGGTGAGGTTCAACTCCACTCCGCGCTCGGCGGCTTGGGCCGCCTTGCCGAGCAGCAGCGCGGCCAGCACCGGCTCGCCCACCGCCGCGACCACCCGGTCGGTGAGCTGCTGGGCGAGTTCGAGTTCGGCGGTGGCGAACTCCACCGCCTGCTCGTGGCGGCCGATCTCGATCAGCGAGACGACCGCGTGCAGCCGGTTGGCGGCCTCGTGCGCCTGGGCGCCGAGCGCCTCGGTGAAGCCGCGGACCGAGTCCAACTCGCCGCTGAGCGCCTGCAGTTCGGTGTGGTCCCGGAGGGTCACCACCCGGCCGAGACCGGTGCCGATGGTGGAGGTATTGAGCACCACCACGCGCTCGGCGGTCAGGTGCACCTCGTCCCGGACCGGCTCCTCGCCCAGCACGGCCGCCACCAGCGCCTCCGGCAGCCCCAGCTCCGCGACCGGCCGGCCGTCCACGTCGCCCGCCAGGCCGAGGAGTTCACGGGCGGCGTCATTGCACAGCACGACCCGGTGCGAACGGTCGAGCAGGACCAGGCCCTCGCGGACCGAGCGCAGCGTGGCCTGGTGGTACTCGTAGAGGTGGCTGAGCTCGTTCGGGCCCATGCCGTGGGTGTGCCGCCGCAGCCGGGAGTTGGCGAGGTAGGTCCCGACGCCGCCGAGCGCGAGCGCGGCCACCGCCACCCCGACCAGCGCCATCAGCGGCCCGCTGAGCTGAGCGGAGATCGACTCGACCGTGATGCCCGCACTGACCAGGGCGACCACCCGGTGCCGGTCGTCCCACACCGGCGTGACCACCCGGACGGACGGGCCGAGCGTGCCGGTGTACGTCTCGCTGCGGGTCTGCCCGGCGAGGGCCCAGTCGATGTGCCCGAGGTAGCGCTTGCCGATCTGCTCGGGCAGCGGGTGGGTCCAGCGCACCCCGTCGGTGTCCATGACGGTGATGAAGGAGACCCCGGTGTCCGTCCGCACCTGCTCGACGTACGACTGGAGCACCGCGGTCGGGTCCGGCCCGGCGACGGCGTCCCGGACGGTCGGCGAGTCGGCGACGGCGTGGGCGACCGCGGTGACCTCGCGACGCGCCCCGTCCTCGGCGCGGTCGGCGGTGAACAGGTACGCGAGCACCGCGCCGCCCGCGACGACGGCGGCGACGATCACCACCTGGACGACGAACAGCTGCCCGGCCAGGCTGCGGACCAGTCGACGGGGAAGCCGGCGGCGCGGGGCGGCGGGGGCGGTGCGCTCGGACATGCCAGCCAGTGTGCACCACGCTCCGCGCCCCCGACCCCGACCCGATCCCGGCCCGATCCGATCCGATCCCTCCTGGTCCCGCCCGGCCCCGACCAGGCGCCGCCGGGCCGACCGTGAACTCTATGAACGCAAACGTGACCTCCGTCACTCCCCGGCCCATAGTCAGAGCGGCCCACCACCCGGGGCCGCCAGGACTGCAGGGCGAAGGAGCCGCAGATGTCGATCGCTGGAGCCGCAACGGCGGGGGGACCCAGACGCAAGGACCGGACCCACTACCTCTACCTCGCCGTGATCGCCGCCGTGGTCGCGGGAGTGGTGGTCGGGCTGGCCGCCCCCGGCTTCGCCGTGGAGCTCAAGCCGGTCGGCACCGGCTTCGTCAACCTGATCAAGATGATGATCAGCCCGGTGATCTTCTGCACCATCGTGCTGGGCATCGGCTCGGTGACCAAGGCCGCCAAGGTCGGCAAGGTCGGCGGCCTGGCCATCGGCTACTTCCTCCTGATGTCGACCGTCGCCCTGGCCATCGGCCTGGTCGTCGGCAACCTGCTGGAGCCCGGCGGCGGCCTGCACCTCACCGCCGCGCTCGCCAAGTCCGGCCACGCCCAGGCCGCGGCCGGCGGCGCCCAGTCGACCACCGACTTCCTGCTCGGGATGATCCCCGACACCATGTTCTCGGCCCTCACCCAGGGCAAGGTGCTGCAGACCCTGCTGGTCGCCCTGCTCGCCGGCTTCGCCCTCCAGGCCATGGGCCCGGCCGGCGCCCCGGTGCTGCGCGGGATCGAGCACGTCCAGCGGCTGGTCTTCCGGGTCATGGCGATGATCATGTGGGTCGCGCCGATCGGCGCCTTCGGGGCGATGGCGGCCGTGGTCGGCGCCACCGGCACGGCCGCACTGAAGAGCCTCGCGGTCATCATGATCGGCTTCTACCTGACCTGCGCGCTGTTCGTCGTCGTGGTGCTGGGCACCCTGCTGCGCCTGGTCGCCGGGGTCAACGTCTTCGCGCTGCTGAAGTACCTCGGCCGCGAGTTCCTGCTCATCCTCTCGACCTCCTCCTCCGAGAGCGCGCTGCCCCGCCTGATCGCCAAGATGGAGCACCTGGGCGTCAGCCGCCCGGTCGTCGGCATCACCGTCCCGACCGGCTACAGCTTCAACCTCGACGGCACCGCGATCTACCTGACCATGGCGTCGATCTTCATCTCCGAGGCGATGGACAAGCCGATGTCGATCGGCGAGCAGCTCTCCCTGCTGGTGTTCATGGTGATCGCGAGCAAGGGCGCGGCCGGGGTCACCGGCGCCGGCCTGGCCACCCTCGCGGGCGGGCTCCAGTCGCACAAGCCGGCACTGGTGGACGGCGTCGGCCTGATCGTCGGCATCGACCGCTTCATGTCCGAGGCCCGCGCACTCACCAACTTCGCGGGCAACGCCGTGGCCACCGTGCTGATCGGGCACTGGACCGGCGAGCTCGACGCCGAGCGCGCCCGACAGGTACTGGCGGGCGAGGTGCCCTTCGACGAGCGGACCCTGGTCGACAGCCACGGCCACGGCGACAGCACCGGAGCCGCTCCCGAGACCGGCCCCGAGACCACTCCCGGAGCCGGCCCCGAAGCCGTACCGGCCAAGGGCGCCGCGCCCGTCGCTGCCTGAGCGACCGCGCGGACCCTCCCCCGCTCCCCCGGCCCGGCGCCACCCACCAACCCCCGGAAACGGCGCCGGGCCGGGGGTCCCTCATTCCCCGACCCCTTCGGCACCCCGACACCTCGCATCCGCGGCTCGTCGCGCCCCGGGACTCCAGCGTCCCGGGGCGCGCTGCGTTCCGGGGCGCGCTGTGTTCCGGGGCGCACTGCGTTCCGGGCCTCCGCCTCTCCACCTCCCCGCTCACCCACGGCCGCCCGCAGACCCTCGCCCGCCACAGCTCCTGCCCGTCACAGCTCCTGCGAGCCGCTGACCGCCCAGGCCACCCCGCTGGCCGGATCCTCCAGCGCGACGTGCAGGTGGTGCAGCCCGGCCGCCGGCTCGTGCCAGGTGAAGCAGCGCATCCGGTCCACCAGCGCGTTCACCTCACCCGGCTCCGGCCCCTCCGCCCCGGCCATCGTGGCCAGCGCCCGCCACAGCCCCAGCCGGCCGTGCGCGCACCCCTGCGCCCGGCCCACGGCGGCGGCCCGCACCAGCGCCGGGTAGGCGAGCGCGAACGGCAGGTAGCCGCCGACCACCCGTCGACCGTCGGCCAGCGACGCGGCCGCCAGCGGGGCCTGGCCCCGGACGCAGACCACCTCCGCCCACGGTGCGAGCGCGCTCAGCTCGACCAGCGCCCGGTTCACCCGCGGCCCGCCGGGCCGGCCGACCGCCCGTGCCGCCGGCAGTTCCACCTCACCCAGGCCCTCCCGGCTGGCCGGCAGGGTCAGCAGCGCGCTCCGCGCACCCCCGCCGGGCAGGTACTCGCGCACCCGCGCGGCGTCCTCCCACCCGGCCGCCTCCCACGGCTCCAACCGCAGCGGTACGCCCTCCGGATCGGGCTCGGCCCCGTACGAGAGGTCCTCGCCGAGCAGCACCCGGGTGTGCGCGACCAGCCGGCGCACCGGGGCCGGGCCGAGCAGCGGGGCCAGCCGCAGCCAGGAGTGCCGGGTCGCCAGCACCTCCCAGAGCGGACCGGCGTCGTGGTCGGCCACCCCGGCGAACGCCCCCTCGCCGCCGTCGCCGTCGAACAGCCGGACGGCCAGCTCGGGCGGCGCCGCGTAGGCGATCAGGTGGCCGAGCGGGGCCGTCAGGGCCGCCGCGGTCTCCTCCCCCGCCTCCAGCGCGGCGGCCGCGCGGCCCTGCCGGTAGGCGACGAGCAGTTCGTGCCAGCGGCCGTCCTCGGCCAGGGCGCGCAGGCGGTGGTCCTCGTACGTGATCACGATTTTCAGCGTACGGGCCGGGGTCGCGCATCAGCTGACTTGCCGTCAGCTCGGTGCGTCGGGCCACCGCGGCGACCGCCACCCGGCCCCGCGCTACCCGCCGCCCCGCTCGCGCTCCCGTTCGAGGACGGCGCGCAGCCGGCGGTGGGCCCGGCGCCGGGTGACGGCCAGGGTGCTGCGGTGCAGGCCGAGCAGTTCGGCGGCCTCGTCGACGCTGTAGCCGTCCAGGTCCACCAGCGCCACCGCGCGGGCCTGCTTGGCGGTCAGGAAGCCCAGCAGCCGGACCACCTCCCAGCGCGCCTGCAACTCGGCCGGCCCGCCGGGCCACGGATCCGGCTCCGCGCAGCCCCGCTCGACCGCCTCGCCCGCCTCCGACACCTCCGGCATCGGGACCCTCCGGCGCTCCCGGCGCCACTGGTCGCGCAGGATGTTCACCATCGTGGTGAACGCGTAGGCGTACGGCTGCGGATGACCGAGGAAGCGCTCCGGCCGGCGGGCGATCCGCAGGTACGCGTCGTGGACGACGTCCCCGGCGGCGAACGGACTCCCGGTGAGCGAGGCGGCCGCCCGCTGGAGTCTCGGCAGCAGATCGGTGAACACCCTGTTGAATTCGGCCGCTTGACCGCCGCTCCCGCACCGGCCGAAGCCCTTCTCCGGCCCGCCGCCCACGCATCGACCACTGCATTCCGCCATGCCGCTCTCCCCGGGAATCGGCACCCCACGCGCCCGGCCGGGCCTGACCGCACCCCGACCCGAGCCCTTGTGACACAGGTCACATCATAGGTCGTCGCATCACGGTGCGCAGTCATTCGTGTGCAATACGTCACCGGCCGTACGGGAAGCGGACCACCAACGCTCCACCTCCGTCCGCCCCGGACGGCCGAGGCACTCCGCCCGACGGGAACCGCTCACCAAGGAGGATCACCGTGCGAGGTCGTATCGCCAGAAGGATCGCCACGTTCGGGATGGCCGCCGCAGCCGCCCTCGGCGCGCTCGGTGCCACCGCCCTGCCGGCCGCGGCGGCGGCCACCCCCGACCAGTCCGTCACCCCGGGGTCCGTCGCGGCGTCGAACACGGTCGCGGCCGCGCCCTACCACTGCGTCATCACCGCGAACTACGGCTGGCGCTGGGAGGGTTACTGCAACGTCTACTCCGGCCGGCTGCGCACCATCACGTACTGTGCCGACGGCTCGCACACCACCGGGCTGTGGATCGGAGCGCGACCGCAGGCCTGGGACGTCTGGGGCAACTGCCCGGGGTCGACGTGGACGAACATCGTCTTCCAGTGGCACAGCTGAACGCGGTCGGAGGCCTGACGCCCGGCCGCTGACGGCCGACTGCTGACGGCCGACAGGGTTCAGGAAACAGATGACAGATGACAGCTTTCAGATTTCGAAATCTGTCATCTGTCATCTGTTGTCTGTCTGTTGTCTGTTGTCCGGCGCTCGTCGTCCGGCGCCTCACCCCACCGGCGCGGTGTCCGCGAGCAGCCGGGCCGCGCGCACCCGGCCCGCGTGCTCGACCAGGTTGATCAGCACGTGCTTGCCCGACGACCGGAGGCGCGCGTCGCAGAGCACCACCGGCGTCCCGCTGTCCAGGTCCAGCGCGCGGGCGACCTCGTCCGGGCCGAACTCCCGCGCCCCGGCGAACCGGTTCACCGCCACCACGAACGGGATGCCCCGGTCCTCGAAGAAGTCGACGGCCGGAAAGCAGTCGGTCAGGCGGCGGGTGTCGGCGAGCACCACCGCGCCGAGCGCGCCCTGCGCCAACTCGTCCCAGAGGAACCAGAACCGGTCCTGTCCTGGAGTGCCGAAGAGGTAGACCGCCAGGCCCTCCCGGATGGTGATCCGTCCGAAGTCCATCGCCACGGTCGTGGTGGCCTTGCGTTCGACCCCGCCGAGGTCGTCCACTCCGCGCCCGGCCTCGGTCAGCCGCTCCTCGGTGCGCAGCGGACGGATCTCGCTGACCGCACCGACCAGCGTCGTCTTCCCGACCCCGAAGCCGCCCGCCACCAGGATCTTGAGCGCGAGCACGGTGTCGTCCCCCTCCTCCCCGGAGGCCGGGCCGGACGCCACGGACGCGATGGACGCCGCAGGCAAGCCGGAGGGGTCCGCCGGATGGTCAGAGTGCACGGAGTCCATGGATGACCTCCTGGAGGATGCGCTCGTCGGGAAGCAGAGCGGGCGGGACGGGACGGTTGATGCGGACGAGTCCGGCCGTCAGCAGGTCGCCGAGCAGCACGCGCACCACGCCCACCGGCAGGTCGAGGTCGGTGGCGAGCTCGGCCACGGACAGCGGAGTACCCCGGCACAGCGCGAGGATCCGCGCCTGTTCGGGGCCGACCGGTGGCTCGGGCGCATCCGGGGAGAGCGCCGGGTCGGGCAGGTCGCAGACGACCACGGCGATCAGGTCGAACTGCTGCTCACCGGCCCCGGTACGCCCCCGGGTCATGGCGTACGGGCGCACCAGCGGGCCCGCGTCCTCGTCGTACCAGCGGGCCCGACGGGCGGCGGCGAGCGGATTGCGGGGCTGCCGGTCGGGCTCGGCGTGCGGGTCCTCCGGATGTCGCTCGTGGGGCGGCCCTTCGTGGCGCGGCCCTTCGTGGGACCGTCCACCTTGGGGCCGTCCATCGTGGGGCCGTCCATCGTGGGGCCGTCCATCGTGGGCAGGCTGCTCGTCGAACGGCTGGGGCACCGGGCTCACCAGCCGCCCAGCGCGCGCGGCACGGTGTCCAGGTGTTCCCCGACCCGGCGGACCATACCGGCCATCTCGTAGGCGATCAGGCCCAGGTCGGCCCGGGCGGTGGCGAACACAGCCAGGCAGCTGCCCTCCCCGGCGGCCGCGACCAGCAGGAAGCCGCCCTCCAACTCCACCATGGTCTGCCGGACTTCGCCCGCGCCGAAGTGCCGACTCGCGCCCTTGGCCAGGCTGTGGAACCCGGAGGCGATGGCCGCCAGGTGTTCGCCGTCCTCGCGCGGCAGGCCGGCCGAGGTGCCCATGGCCAGGCCGTCGGCGGAGAGCATCACGGCGAGACGGACCTCGGGGGCGCGCCGGACCAGTTCGTCCAGCAGCCAGTTCAGGTCTCCTGCGCGGTGGGTGGTGCCGATCACGGACGCTCTCCTTCGGGTCGGGTCGAGGGCGGGGAATGGCGCCTCGCCGCCGCCGGCGGGAAGGCGTCGGCCCGGTCGACCGATCGGTCCGCTGATCGGTCCGCCGGCCGCTCGCACCCCCCGTCGTCGGGGCGCAGGCCTCGCGCCCATCCGTTCCGGAAGGCCGACACCGCCGCGCGCGCCGCCTCGGGGCTTCGGCTCTCGGGGCCGGCGCCGGGCTTGGGTCCTGGACCTGGACCTGGACCCGGACTACCCGACGTCTCGCGCAGCTGCGGCGCCAGGCTCGCCTGACGGGTCCGGCGCGGCAACTCCTCTACTTCTCCTCCGAGTTGGCCAGGCGTTCCGGCTCGTCCCCCATCAGGAACCTGCCCGGAATCAGGTCCCGTACGGTACGGCTGCGGCGGCCCGGACTGCGTGCGGGCGGCCGTATCCGGGCCCCCGTCCGCAGCCGGGCCCGCCGCCCGGGCGCCGGAGGCCCGGAAGGGGGTGCGGCGCGCCGGCCCGGGGTCGTCCCCCCGGATGCCGAACGGCAGCAGTGCCCCGTTCTCCGGCGGCGGCCCACCCGCCGCCGGAAGTCCCTCGCCGCCCCGGTCGTGCGGGCGCTCCGCCCACGACCGGGCGGACTCCCGCTCCGCACCGGGCGGGTGCACCCGCCCGGCCGGAACCGGCAGGCCGCCACCGGCCACCGTTGCACCAACCGCCGTGGCACCGGCCGCCGTGGCACCGAACTCCGCTGCGGAGCCCAACGGTTGCCACACCTCGTCCGCCATCCCCCCGGGTCCCCCTTCCGCTGTCCCGCCGTGCGGAGGCGGAGCAGTCGGACGGCCGGTGGCCAGCAGCGAGGTCGGCAGCAGGACGACGGCGGTGGTGCCGCCGTACGCGGAGGTCACCAGCGAGACCTTGACGTCCTGCCGCCGGGCGAGCCGGCTGACCACGAACAGCCCCAGCCGGTCACTGTCGAAGAGGTCGCTCTGCTCGGCCGCGGCGATCCGGCGGTTGGCGGCGGCCAGGGCCTCCCGGCCCATGCCGAGGCCGCGGTCCTCGATCTCCAACGCGTAACCGGTACCGACCCGTTCGCCCCGGATGCGGATCCGGGTGTGCGGCGGGGAGAAGCCGGTCGCGTTCTCGACCAGCTCGGCGAGCAGGTGGGTGAGGTCGGCGACGGCGTACCCGGCGACGGCGGCGCGCGGCAGCGGGTGCACCTCGACCCTGGCGTACTCCTCGACCTCGGAGACGGCCGCGCGCACCACGTCCACCAGCGGGACGGGCCTGCGCCAGGCGCGGCCGGGAGCGGCGCCGGAGAGGATGATCAGGCCCTCCGCGTGGCGGCGCATCCGGGTGGTCAGGTGGTCGAGCCGGAACAGGTCGGCCAGCTCGGACGGGTCCTGGGTGCGGCGCTCCATCGCGTCCAGCAGGGTGAGTTGGCGGTGCACCAGGACCTGGCTGCGCCGCGCGAGGTTGACGAACACCCCGGAGACCCCGGAGAGCACCTCGGCCCGCTCGACCGCCGCGGTGACGGCCGCCCGCCGGACGGTGCCGAGCGCCCGGTGCACCTGGCCGATCTCGTCGTCCCGGCCCGCAGGGCGCGGCGCCTCAGCCTCGACGTCCACCTCCTCCCCCGCACGCAACTTTCGGAAGGTGGCGGGCAGTTCGCGAGCGGCCAGCCCAAGTGCCGAATCGCGCAGCCCGATCAGCTCGGTGACCAGGCCCCGCCCGATCCGTACCGAGATCACCAGCGAGGCCAGCACGCCGACCAGCCCGAGCAGCACGGCCGCCCCGGCGGTGGTGAACAGGCCCAGCGCATAGGGGTTCTGGCGTTCGGCGGCGACCCGGCCCGCTTGGTCCTCGACGGCGCGCAGGCCGCCCGCGACGTTCCCGGCGACCATCGCCCACCGGTCCGCCGGAACCGCGACGACCGCCGCCCGGCCGTCGGCCGCCGTACGGACCCTGTCCTCGTACCCGGCCAGCTCCCGGTGGTCCTGGCCGCCGGTGACGGCGAGCAGCGCGGTCCGGTCGGCGGGGCGCAGGTCGGCGGCCGCCGCCTGCTCGAACTCCCGCCGGGCGAAGGCCGCGCCGGAGAACTCGCGCACCTGGTCGTCGCCGAGCGCTCCGGACGGCTGGGCGGCGCGCAGCAACGCGTCCTCGCGGGCCAGCAGTTCACGGGAGCAGGCCAGTTCGGGGAGCACCCGGGCATCGGCGGCGGCTGGGTGGTCCTGCACCGGGGTGACGGCTCCGGCCACCGCGAGCGCCCGGTCCACGGCCTCACCGTACGCGGCGTACGCCTCGGGCCAGCCGACGCTTCGGGCCAGCACGCGGCCGCGCAGCTCGGGCAGGGCGGCGAGGGCCGCACCCAGGGCGTCCAGGCGAGTGGCGGCGTCACCGCCGAGGCCTTGGGCGTCGGCACGGTTGTAGGCCCGGTCGGGGTGCCGGGGATCGGGGAACAACGGGGTGATCGCACGGTCGGTGGCGGCCGAGGCGGTACGCAGGGCGTTCTCCCGTACGGCGTCGGGCGGCGCGGTCGCCGGGGCGGCCAACAGCTGTCCGGCGGCGGTGCGTTCGGCCTGCAGCCCGGCGACCGTCTCGGCGACGGGCGTGAGCACCGTGCGCTGGGCGTCGCGCTGGCGTAGCAGGTCCCACACGCCCTGCGCGGTGGTGACGGTGGCGAAGCCCCACAGGGCGATCACGGACACGACCGGGACCATCAGCAGGGCGATGACGCGGGCGCGGACGGTCCGGGGACGCAGCCCGCGCGGACCACCCGGTCCGCCCGATCCGCCCGGTTCACGCAGTCCACGCAGGCCACGTGCCGGACGGGAGGGCCTCCCGGCATGGGCACCCCGACGGGTACCGGGGGTGGTACCGCGGTCTTCTCGCATCGGTGAGGAGCCTTTCGGGCGGGGCGGGGCAGGGCGGGGATGGCGGGACGGTCGAGGTGGGCGCGGACGGCGGTGGAAGGCTGGACGGCGGGCGCGGCACTCAGGCGGCGCGACGGCTGCGGCGCGCGCCCTCGCAGTCCGCGTGGTCGCAGGCAGCGTGGTCACAGTCCGCGCCGCCGAGGTCCGGTCCATGGCGACCGGGACCGGGATGCGCCTGTCCGGGGCGGGCCTGTCCGGGGTGTGCCGGTTCCGGCCGGGCCGGCCCGGCCGGGAACTCCTCGATGACCAATTCGCCCGCCACCCGGTGGCCGTCCCGATCCTGGGCCGTCGGGGAGAGCGCGACGAAGGCCGAGGCGAGGAAGAGGAACGAGCCGAGGCCGACCGCGAGCGGGAAGACGAAGTCCATCGGGCCGACCCCGCCGAGGACGGTCCGGGTCGGCTCCAGCCGGACGTGGACGGCGGCCATGCCGGTGTAGTGCATGCAGCTGACGGCGAGTCCCATGGCCAGCGCGGCGGCTGCGGCAGCGTAGACGTTGCGGATGGTGACGGCGGCCCAGAGCGCTGCGGTGGCGGCGCCGACCGCGACCAGTACGGAGAGCGCGACCGTCCCGGCGTCGTAGCGCAGACCGCCGTGCATCCGTACCGCGGCCATGCCCAGGTAGTGCATCGCGGCGACACCGAGGCCGGTGGTGACGCCGCCCGCCAGCAGGGCGAGGCCGCGGTGCCGCCCGTAGCAGACCACGGTCAGGCCGAGGCCGGTGACCAGGACGGCGACCGCGAGGCTGAGGACGGTGAGCGGGACGCTGTAGCGCAGCTCGGTGCCGTCGACGGAGAAGCCGAACATGGCGACGAAGTGCATGGTCCAGATGCCGGAGCCGATCGCGGCGGCGGCCGTGACGAGCCAGTTGCGTCGGGCGGCGCCGCTCGCGGCCAGTCCGCGCAGGGTGCAGCGCAGGCCGAGGGCGGCACCGGCGCAGGCCATCAGGTACGAGAGGGCGGGGGTGATCCAGCCGAGGCTGAGGTGGTTGAGGGTGCCCATGGGACCTCCGGTCGACCGGTCGGGCCCGGGGCGGTAGGCGGTGCGCCCGGGCACCCCGGGCCGGGCGGACTCCACGCGGCCGGCGGCGAGGGGGCACCGGGCCCCTGGGGGGCACGGTCTCGTCATATGCCAGCCGCATGTGCGCTTTCGGCCTGGGGTGCGTGGGACGCTATCGAGGGGCCGGAATCGGTCACCCGAAGATCTGAAAAGCTGCCCGCAGGCGACGGGCGGTATGTTCGAATGACCCGGTCTTCTGCCCAGACGACGGGCGATGGCGGCCGACGGCAGCCGCGAAGTACGAACAGCGAACAACAAACAGCAGACAGATAACAGCGGACAGATAACAGAGTCTGAAATCTGTCATCTGTCCGCTGAATCCTGTCAGCCGCCGGCCATCAGCCGCCCGGCCCTCAGCCGCCGGCCCTCACTTGTCGGCCCGCACCCGGATCCGCATCGGGCTCGCCGCCCGCAGCGTGATCCCCTGGGCCAGCGCCACCCGCCGGTCCACCGCCTCTACCTCGAAGTCCCGCAGCAGCACCCCCAGGGTCAGCACCGACTCCAGCATCGAGAAGTGCTGCCCGATGCACGCCCGCGGGCCGCCGCCGAACGGGAACCAGGCGTAGCGGTGCCGGGCCTTCTCCTCCTCCGGCAGGAAGCGGTCCGGGTCGAAGCGGTCCGGGTCCGCCCAGTGGTCGGGGTGCCGGTGGGTGACCAGCGGCGCGACCACGACCTGCGCCCCCGCCGGGATGACGTACCCGTCGATCACCGTCTCGGCGACCGCCCGCCGCCCGCCCAGCGCCGCCGCCGGGTAGAGCCGCATCGCCTCCTTCAGCACCCGGGTGGTGTACGGCAGCGCGTCCAGGTCCGCGGCCGTCGGTGCCCGCCCGGCCAGGACGGTGCGCGCCTCCTCCTGGGCGAGCTTCCGGTGCTCGGGGTGCTTGGCCAGCAGGTGCAGCGCGAAGGCCAGCGAGGTGGCCGTGGTCTCGTGCCCGGCGAGCAGGAACACCAGCACCTGGTCCCGGAGTTCTGCCGGGTCGAGCCGTTCCCCGTCCTCGCCGCGCGCCCGTCCGAGCAGCGTGAGCAGGTCGTCCGCGTCCTCGTCGCCGCCCCCGCGCGCGGCGCGTTCGGCGATGATCCGGTCGCAGACCTCGTACAGCGCCCGCTGGGCCCCGAGGCCGCGCCGGTTGCCCGGGGTCGGCCAGCCGCGCGGGACGCGGACCGGGGCGAAACCGCGCTCCTTGACGTACTCGCCGAGCACCGGGAAGCTGCGGTGCACCACGGCCACCGCCTCCTCCACGTCCGCGCCGAAGAGGATCCGCGAGACCGCCCGCAGGGCGAACCGCGACATCTCGTCCGCCGCGTCCACCAGCCCGTCCGGCACCGCCCGCCAGCGTTCGGCGAGCGACTGCGCCTCCTGCGCGATCGCGTCCGCGTAACCGTCCACCCGGCGGCGGGTGAACAGCGGCTGGATCAGTCGGCGCTGGCGCTGGTACTCGTCGTCCTGGCTGGTCAGCAGCCCGTTCCCGACGCTGGTCCGCAGCTCGTCGTAGAAGGCGTTCTCCTTGCGGAAGTTGGCCGCCTCGGTGCCGAGCACCTGCTGGACGCCCTCCGGGGAGAACACCGCATGGAAGTCGACCCGCAGCCCGGGCGGACCGGCCTGGATCCGCACCACGTCCCCGTGGTCGCGCCGGGCCGCGAGGTAGGTGCGCAGCGGGCGGCGGGTGAGGTCGAACAGCGATCCGACCAGCGGGTTGCCGGCCGGTCCGGGTATGGCGGTTTCGGTGGCCATGGACGACTCCTTCGGCACAGGGATGCGCACCGTCGATTCTACTGACGGGTAGTCAATGCCGGAAGGAGCGAGCGCCGGTCGTCGGACCGACGGCTCGCTCCCGTTCACCCACTCGGCCTACTTCCGGGCCCACATCCAGGCCTACTTCCGGGCCCACATCCAGACCCGAACCCGGTCGCCCCCGGCCGCACCCGGTCGCACTCAGGCGCACCCTGGGCGCCGCCGGGCCTACTCGTACTCGGTGCCGCCCTTGCGCGTCAGGTAGGCGTCACTGACCACCTTGGCGATCGCCCGCCCGCCGAGCACCGGGCTCCAGCGCTCGGTCACCGGCCGCACCACGACGCCCTCGCGCAGGTGGAGCCCGCGCCCGGAGAAGGTCTCCTTGCCGTGGGCATGGCCCAGCACCACCTCCGGGTCGAACGGGCCGCGCCACAGCTCCGGCGCCAACGGCAGCTCGCCGTCCAGCAGTTCGGCCGCCGACAGCCAGGTCAGTCGGCCGTCCACCACCGCCGAGACGTCGAAGGCCGCGTACCCGGGCCGCCCGGTACGCGCGGAGGCCCCGTACCCCAGGTCCTGGACGCCCTCGCCGAAGACCTCGCCGAAGATGCCGACCCGCTCGACGCCGAGCCGCTCCGCCAGCCGGGCCGCGACCGCCGGGATGTCGTACGCGCGCACCGCCCGCCAGTAGAGGTTGCGCTCGTCCTCGGCCAGCGCCAGCCCCTGCGCGCCGATCCCCTTGGACGAGACCCGCACCTCACCGGTCGCGGCCGTGTACGTGACCAGGCAGCAGCTGCCGTGCAGCTTCTCGGTCAGCACCACGGGCTCGCCGGGCTCGAAGGCGTCGGGGTAGCGCTTGAGGTTCTCGATGTCGACCCAGGGCAGCAGGTCCGGGGCGCTGAGCACATCGCCGTTCATCGAAGTCGGCACCGGCGGCTGCCACTTGACCACGCCGAGCAGTTCGGCGAAGTCGGCGTCGCGCTCGGCCGCGGCGGCCAGGTCGGTGTCGGCGAGCGCGGCGGGCCGGCAGACGATGCCCTGGGACAGCTCGCCGCGCAGCCGGACCGCCTTCACCCGGTCCGCCCGGGAGCCCGCCAGCTTGCCGGTCAGGCCCAGCTCGGCGATCAACTCCTGTGGGAGGACGGACTGTTCGGGGATGTAGACGGCGTAGTCCCCGGTCCGGTACACGCCCTTCGCGACCACCGCCCGGTAGAGGCCGACCTGTGCGAGCTCCAGAGCATCGGCGTTCGGGTGCTCCAGGACGGTCAGCTTCTCGGCGGTGACGCGCAGCGTGGACATGGACGGGCCCCTCCCCTTGACTCGGCCCGGGCGGCGGACCTCTGCCCCCGGGCCGCATGTACTGCTGTACGAATGTACGGACAGTGACCACTCTGACCGTTCGGGCACCCCCGGCGCGACGCATTTTCCGCGCGCCCCCTCCCGCCACCTGCGCTGCTCACCGCCCCCTGCCACCCCACCGCCTCACCGCTCCGCCACCCCGCCGCCCCACCACGCCCCACGCCCCACACCCCCACCGCCAACCCCACCGCCCCCACCCCCCGGGACGGCAGCCGTTTGAGCCATCCCACAGCAGGTCCGAGGCCCTCCCCCACCCCCGCCTGTGCAAAGCAACAGAGGATTTATCGCTCGTATTTGCGGCACTATGATCGCCATAAAGGCCGCAGTTGCGGTCTGTCTCTCGCGCCCTCCCGGCGCGCACCCGGAGGGGAAGCACCGATGAGTACCCGTACGACCGGCACCACCCGCAGATTCGCCGTCGCCGCCGCAGCGGCCCTCGTCCTCAGCCTCGGGGCCACCGCGTGCGGCAGCGACGGCGGCACGTCCTCCGGTTCCGCGGCCTCGAACGCGGCGTCCTCCGCCGGTGCCTCCGCGGCCTCGGCCGGCAGCGTCCCGAAGGCGAGCGGCGCCGTCACCGTCTTCGCCGCGGCCTCGCTCAAGGAGACCTTCACCGAGCTCGGCAAGAAGTTCGAGGCCGCCAACCCGGGCAGCAAGGTCACCTTCAACTTCGGCGGCAGCTCCAGCCTCGCCACCAGCATCAACTCCGGTGCTCCGGCCGACGTGTTCGCCGCCGCCAGCCCGGCCACCATGAAGACCGTGACCGACGCGGGCGGCGCGAGCGGCCAGCCGGCCACCTTCGTCAAGAACACGCTCACCATCGCCGTCCCCAAGGGCAACCCCAAGCACATCGCGGGCCTCAAGGACCTCACCGGCTCGGGTGTGAAGGTCGCGCTGTGCGCAAAGGAGGTGCCCTGCGGCGCCGCCGCGCAGACCGCGCTGAAGGCCGCCGGCGTCGACCTCACCCCGGTCACCCTGGAGCAGGACGTCAAGGGCGCGCTCACCAAGGTCGAACTCGGCGAGGTCGACGCCTCGCTGGTCTACAAGACCGATGTGCAGGCCGATGCTGCGAAGATCGACGGTGTGGACTTCCCCGAGGCCGACAAGGCCGTGAACGACTACCCGATCGCCGCGCTCGCCAAGGCCCCGAACAAGGACGGCGCCGCCGCCTTCGTCGCGTACGTCCAGTCGCCCGAGGCCAAGCAGGTGCTGACCGCGGCGGGCTTCCAGGCGCCGTGAGCGACCGCACCACCGGGCCCGCTGGCGACCACTCCGACCGGCACCGGCCCGACCAGGACGAGCCCGGCGAAGACCGGCCCGTCGGAGACCGGCCCGGCCAGGACGAGCCCGGCGAAGACCGGCCCAGCGGGGACCGGCCCGGCGGCAGCGCGGCAGGACCCACGCAGGTCCTGCCGCGCCGCCGACGCCGGGCGCGCCCGCACCGCGTCCCGGTCACCCTGCTGCTCCCGGCGCTGCTCGGGCTGGCGTTCCTGATCCTGCCGCTGGTCGGCCTGCTGGTCCGGGCTCCCTGGAGCGGACTGTCCGAGCAGCTCACCAGCACGGCCGTCTGGGACGCGCTGCGCCTGTCGCTGATCAGCGCGACGGCGGCCACCGCCGTGTCGCTGGTCCTCGGGGTCCCGCTGGCCTGGCTGCTCGCCCGCACCGAGCTGCCGGGCCGACGGGTGATCCGTGCCCTGGTCACCCTGCCGCTGGTGCTGCCGCCGGTGGTCGGCGGTGTGGCCCTGCTGCTGGTGCTCGGGCGGCGCGGCATCGTCGGCTCCTGGCTGGACTCGGCCTTCGGCATCACGCTGCCCTTCACCACCACCGGTGTCGTGATCGCCGAGGCCTTCGTGGCGATGCCGTTCCTGGTGATCAGCGTCGAGGGCGCGCTGCGGGCCGCCGACCCACGGTTCGAGGAGGCCGCCGCCACCCTCGGCGCCTCCCGGCTGACGGCGTTCCGCCGGGTCACCCTGCCGATGATCGCGCCGGGCATCGCCGCCGGTGCCGTACTGGCCTGGGCGCGGGCGCTCGGCGAGTTCGGCGCGACGATCACCTTCGCGGGCAACTTCCCCGGCCGCACCCAGACCATGCCGCTCGCCGTCTACCTGGCGATGGAGTCCGACCCGCAGGCCGCGATCGCGCTGTCGCTGGTGCTGCTGGCGGTCTCCGTGGCCGTCCTGGTCGGCCTGCGCGACCGCTGGCTGTCGACGCCGTGACAGCCCCAGCGGCCCCGCCGACCCCGCCGAACCTGCCGGACCTGCCGACCCCGCCGACCCCGCCGACCCCGCCGAACGCACCCGCGAACGTATCCGTGAACGCCCACCCGGACGCCTGGACGCCGACCCGATGAGCACCTCGAACAACGCGAACAACGCAAGCAACGCGACCAACACGACCAACACGAGCGACGCGGACGCCACGAACACCGACAACGGCGCGCACGAAGCCCTCGACGCCCGCCTCCTGGTCGACCGCGCCGCGTTCACCCTCGACCTGGCCCTCACCGCCGCCCCCGGGGAGGTCGTCGCGCTGCTCGGCCCCAACGGCGCCGGCAAGTCCACCGCCCTGCGCGCCCTGGCCGGCCTGCTCCCGCTCACCGGCGGTCACCTGCGCCTGGACGGCCGTCTCCTGGAGGACCCGGCACAGCGCGTGCACACCCCCGCCGAGGAGCGGCCGGTCGGCGTGGTGTTCCAGGACTACCTGCTGTTCCCGCACCTCAGCGCGCTCGACAACATCGCCTTCGGCCCGCGCTGCCAGGGCCGCCCCAAGCGCGCCGCCCGGGCCGAGGCCGCCGTCTGGCTGGAGCAGATGGGCCTGGCCGACCACGCCTCGGTCCGCCCCGGCCGGCTCTCCGGCGGCCAGGCGCAGCGGGTGGCGCTGGCCCGGGCGCTCGCCGTCCGCCCCCGGCTGCTCCTGCTGGACGAGCCACTGGCCGCCCTGGACGCCCGCACCCGTCTCGACGTACGGTCCCGGCTGCGCCGCCACCTGGCCGAGTTCGAGGCCGTGGCGGTGCTGGTGACGCACGACCCGCTGGACGCGATGGTGCTGGCCGACCGGCTGGTCGTGATCGAGGACGGGCGGGAGGTGCAGTCGGGCAGTCCGGCGGAGGTCGCCCGGCGGCCCCGCACCGACTACATCGCCCGCCTGGTCGGGCTGAACCTGTACCAGGGCCGGGCCGAGGGCACGCACGTGACGCTCCCGGACGGCCCCGTCCTGGCCACCACCGAGGAGCTGTCCGGCCCGGCCTTCGTCGCGTTCCCGCCGTCGGCCGTGACCCTCTACCGGGAGCGGCCGCAGTCCAGCGCGCGCAACCTGTGCAAGGCCGAGGTCACCGGCCTGGACCTGCACGGGGACCGGGTCCGCGCCGACCTGGCCGGCGACCTGCCGATGGCGGCCGACCTCACCCCGGCCGCCGTCGCGGAGCTGGAGCTGGCGCCGGGAGTCGAGGTCTGGGCCTCGGTCAAGGCCACCCAGACCCACGCCTACCCGGCCTGACGCCCGCCCCCGCCCCTCGCCCCTCGCCCCTCGCCACTCACTCCCCGCCACTCACTCCCCGCCACTCTCCCCCCGCGACCGTCCCCGGGCCGGCCCGCAGAGACCCTGCGGACGCCGACGGCACTACTCGGACGGCTCGACGAACCCCGACTCGTACGCGGCGATCACCGCCTGGGTCCGATCCCGCGCGCCCAGCTTCGCCAGCACACTGCTGACGTGCGTCTTCACCGTCTGCACCCCGAGGAACAGCAGCTCGGCGATCTCCCCGTTGCTGAGTCCGCGCGCGACCAGGCGCAGCACCTCCTCCTCGCGCCCGGTCAGCGCCGCCCCCGCCATGACCGCACGGGCGGTCGGGTTGCCGTGTCCGGCGGCCAGGCGGCGGATCGCGGCGGGGAACAGCAGCGACTCGCCCGCCGCCGCCAGCCGTACCGCGTGCGCGATCTCGGCCGGACGGGAGCGCTTGAGCAGGAAGCCGTCGGCGCCCGCGCGCAGCGCCTCGTAGACGTAGTCGTCGTTCTCGAAGGTGGTCACGACAAGGATCCTCGGCGGCCGCTCCCCCGGGGCGCCGGGGCGCACCAGCTCACGGGTGGCCGCGAGCCCGTCCATCACCGGCATCCGGACGTCCATCAGCACCACGTCCGGGCGCAGCGCGCGTGCCAGGGCCACCGCTTCCACGCCGTCGGCCGCCTCGCCGACCACCCTGAGGTCGCCCTGCGCCTCCAGGACGGCCCGCAGGCCGGCCCGGACCAGTTCCTCGTCGTCCGCGAGCAGGATGTCCGTCATCCCGGTCCCGGCGGCCCCGCCGGTTCGGGAGGCCCCGCCGGGTCGGGAGGTGTCGGCGGTTCCGGGGACTCCGGCGGTTCCGGGGACTCCGGCGCCGTGGCGGCCGTCTGCCACAAGATCGTTCGTCACGAGCCCAAGCGTAGGGGCAGCCGGACGCTGAGCACCCACCCTCCGCTGCCGTCCTCCGGCGCACCCGCCGCCGCCTCCCCGCCGAGCAGCACCGCCCGTTCGCGGATCCCGCGAAGCCCCTTGCCGCCCTTGCGCGCGCCGCCGGCCGGCGGCCGTACCCCACCGCCCGACGGCCAGGTTCCGCCACCGGAGGGAAGGTTGGCGCAGCGCAGCTCCAACTGCCCGTCCCGGACGGCGATCCGGACGTCCACGGGCGCACCGGGCGCGTACTTGAGCGCGTTGGTGACGCCCTCCTGGACGATCCGGTAGGACTCGCGGGAGAGCACCCCGGGCAGCACGCCGCCCGGCACCTCGACGTGTGCCTCGACCGGGCTGCCGGCCGCCCGGACGGTGTCGAACAGGGCGGGCAGCTGCTCGACGCCGGGCTGTTCGGTGGCCGCGCCGTTCGCCCCGGGCGGGGTCTCGCGCAGCAGGACGAGGGTGCGTTCGAGGTCCTCCATGGCCTGGCGCCCGGTCTCCTCGATGACTTCGAGCGCCCTGGCGACGAAGGCCGGGTCCCCGACCTCGCGCGCCGCGCCCGCCTGGAGGACCGTCACCGTCAGTGCGTGGCCGATCGAGTCGTGCAGCTCCCGGGCCAACCGGTTGCGTTCCAGCAGCCGTTCGGCCCGCAGCTCCGCCTCCGCCAGCCGCTCCGCCGGGGACGGCCCCAGCAGCCTTACGGCCATGGCGAGTTGGAGGCGCCCGGCGAAGACCAGGAACCAGCCGAGGCCGAGCACCAGCGGCGGGGCGACGGGGATCCACCAGAGCGCGTCCGGACCGGTCAGCCGCTCGTACACCGCCACGGAGCCGAACGTCAGCGTGCAGCCGACCGCCGTGCCGAGCGCGACCCGCCCGATCAGCCACCCGGCCGTCCGCCGCCGGTCGGCCCAGGTGGAGGCCGGATCGACGGCGATGTCCTCCTCGCGGTCGGGGACCAGCAGCAGCCTCGCCTGCACCCCTTCGGCCTGCCGCGCCGCCGGGATGAGGGCGACCACCGCGAGCAGCACGCAGTCCACCGGGATGCCCGCCGTCAGGATCTCACCGAGGCCCTTCCCGTACGTCCCCGGGTAGACCAGCAGCACCACGCCCGCGAAGATCCACCCGACCAGCAGGTGAAGCAGCCGCGCGTACGTCGAACCGGCCAGCAGCGGCGCGACGAGCCCGGACACGGCGCCGCCCGGCACAGCGGCCCCGGCCGCTCCGGCTCCGGCCGCACCGGCCCCAGGCACCCGGTTCCCGAGCACCGCTCCCCTGAACGCTCTGATCTTGGGCATTCCGCCATCCTCCCAGCCCGACGACGGCTCCCGGATCCCGCGCCGGTCGGCGGCGGCCTCCCTCCCGGGAGGGAGACGGCTCCACGCCCCGGCGGGATCCGCTGCGGCGGCCCCTCCGGTCGAATGGAACCGGCAACGAACCCACCGACGAGACCCACCGACCGAGAGGGGACGGCGATCGTGATCGAGATCCAGGGCCTGACCAAGGAGTACGACGGCCGACGTGTCGTCGACGAACTGTCCTTCGAGGTCCGGCCCGGCATCGTGACCGGCTTCCTGGGCCCGAACGGCGCCGGCAAGAGCACCACCATGCGCCTGGTCCTCGGCCTCGACCGCCCCACCGCCGGCCGCGCCCTGGTCGGCGGCCGTCCGTACACCGAACTCACCGAGCCGCTGCGCCGGGTCGGCGCCCTGCTGGACGCCCAGGCCCTGCACGGCGGGCGGACGGCACACGGCCACCTGCGCTGGCTCGCTGCGAGCAACGGGCTGCCGGGGCGCCGGGTCGACGAGGTGCTCGCCCAGGTCGGTCTGGCGGACGCGGCCGGGCGCCGGATCCGCAGGTTCTCGCTCGGCATGCGCCAGCGCCTCGGGGTGGCCGCCGCGCTGCTCGGCGACCCGCCCGTCCTGATGCTGGACGAGCCGGTCAACGGCCTCGACCCGGAGGGCATCCGCTGGATCCGCACCCTGTTGCGCGACCTGGCCGCCGAAGGACGGGCGGTGCTGGTCTCCTCCCACCTGATGACCGAAATGGCTCTCACCGCCGACCACTTGGTGGTGATCGGCCGGGGCCGGCTGCTCGCCGACGCCGCCACCACCGACTTCATCGACCGCCACGGCCGCACCCGGATCCGCGTCCGGGCCGTCGACCCGGCCAAGCTCGCCGCCCTGTTCGGCGGCGCCGGCCGCGACCTCGACGCCACCCAAGTCGACGGCGGCGCCTGGGAGGTGAGCGGATCCGGACCCGAGCGGATCGCCGCGCTCGCCGCCGCCGACGGCGTGGTGCTGTACGAGATCTCGGTCCGACAGGACTCCTTGGAGGAAGCGTTCATGCGGATGACCGCGGACAGCGTCGAGTACCGGAGCGAGGCCGCCGCATGAGCGCCGAAGCCCGACCCGCCGACACCGACCGGACCGACCGGACCGACCGAACCATCCACACTGACCGAACCATCCACACCTACCGCGCCTTCCGCGCCTTCCGCGCCGAGCTGGTCAAGCTCACCACCCTCCGCTCGCTCTGGATCACCCCGCTGATCTCCGTCCTGCTCACCGTCGGGGCCACCACGGCGGTCGGCGCGGCGCTCGGCGACAAGGACCACAGCATCACGGACGACCCGGGTATCGGCATCTTCTACGGGCTCAACTTCGGCCAGGCGGCCCTGGCTTGCTTCGGCATCCTGCTGATCGGCCAGGAGTTCAACACCCGCATGATCGACGTGTCGCTCACCGCTGTCCCCCGGCGCGACCGGCTCTACGGCGCCAAACTGGCGTTGGGCGCGCTGGTCGGTCTCGCCGTGGGCGCCGTCGGCACGGTGGGCGCGTTCGCCGGGTACGCGGCGACCGCCCCCGGCGCCTGGGACGGACCGGGCGCGGTGCGCGGCGCCGTCGCCGGAGTGCTCTACCAGGGGCTGCTGGTGGTGCTCTGCCTGGGTGCCACCGCCCTGTTGGGCAACCTCACGGCCGCCATGGGGCTGCTGGTCCCGACCGTCTTCCTGCTCTCTCCGCTGCTCGGCAGCGTGCCCGGGGTCGGCCGGGTGGTGCAGTTCCTGCCCGACCGGGCCGGCCAGTACGCGCTGCGGTACGTCGACGACCCGCACGTCGCGTACGGGCACTGGACCGGGCTGCTGATCATGGCGCTCTGGACCGCCCTGGCGGCCTACGGCGGCCTGCTCGCCCTGCGCCGCGGCCGCACCGCGTGACCCCGCGCGAAGGGGACACGGGATCGACGAGGGACCGGAGGACGATGAGCACGCTCGCCGGCGCCCTGCGCGCCGAACGGATCAAGTTCACCACCCTGCCCTCGCAGTGGGCGGCGCCACTGGTCGCACTGGCACTGACCGTCGGCATCACCGCCGCCGTCAACGCCGCCTCCGGACCGGCGGACCACGCCCCCGGCGGGGACCCCGCCAACGGGATCTACTACGGGCTGCTGTTCGGCCACGTCGCCGTGGCCTGCTGCGGAATCCTGCTGATCGGGCAGGAGTTCAACACCCGGATGATCGGCGGCTCGCTCCTCGCCGTCCCGCGACGCGGCCGGCTGTACGGGGCCAAGCTCGCGCTCGGCGCCGGGCTGGGCCTCCTGCTCGGGCTGGCCTCGACCGCGGGGTCGTTCCTGGCCGTCGACGCCACCGACGGCCTGGACTTCTCGACCCCGGGCCTGACCCGCAGCTTCCTGGCCGGCGTGCTCTACCACCCGATGCTGGTGCTGATCTGCCTCGGGCTGACCGCGATGCTGGGCAACTTCAGCGCGGCACTCGGCCTGCTCACCCCGATGGTCTTCCTCGGCACCACCTGGCTGGGCGCCATCCCCGGCGTCCGCGAGGCCGGCCAGTTCCTGCCCGACCGGGCCGGCCTCTACGCGATGCGCACCCGGTCCGAGGCCGGCGTCCACTACGGGCACTGGACCGGGCTGCTGATCATGGCACTCTGGACGGCCCTCGCCGTCTACGGCGGCTTCCGGAGGATGCGGCGGGCGTCCTAGTGTCCTGAGTCGGGAATTCGCTTCAGATATCCGGCGAGGCGTTCGAGGATCTCGTCGGCGGTCTTGGTCCACACGTAGGGCTTCGGGTCG